>JADGPC010000004.1 GCA_017882645.1 Streptosporangiales bacterium
CGGCGGCTGGCTGGCCTTTCAGGTCCCGGGCAACTTCGACCAGGCCACCCACCGGCTGCTGCGCGAGCTGGCGGGTTCGGCCCGCTGGCGGCCGCTGCTCTCGGGCGTGGACTTTAACCGGCAGGCCGCTGACCCGGCCCGCTATCTGGACCTGCTGGCGCGCGAGGGCTGCGCCGTCGACGCGTGGGAGACGACCTACCTGCACGTGCTGACCGGGCCGGACCCGGTCCTGCGCTGGTACCAGGGCACCGGCCTGCGGCCGGTGATCGCGGCGCTCGACGCCAGCCAGGCGGCGGAGTTCATGGCCGAGTACGGGGCGCTGCTGCGGCAGGAGTACCCGCAGGCGCCGTACGGGACCGTGCTGCCGTTCCGCCGCGTTTTCGTGGTGGCCCGCCGCACGTCCTGAGCGGAGACTCGAGCGCGGCCGGACGGCGCAGCCGGGCTGGCCGCCAGGGTCAGGACTCGTCGCTCAGCCGCTGCAGCGCTCCGGCTGCGATCTTCGGCTTCGGATCGAGCTGAGACAGGCCGTTCCAGGCCAGGTTCACCAGGTGAGCCGCCATCTCCTCGAGCTTGGGCTTGCGCACGTCCAGCCACCACTGGCCGGCGAACGCCACCATCCCGACCAGCATCTGGGAGTACACGGGCGCGAACTTCGGGTCGTAGCCGCGGACCTTGAGCACGTCGGCCAGGATGTACTCGACCTGGCTCGCGATGTCGCTGATCAGGCTGGCGAAGGTGCCGGAGCCGGACGCCGGGTTGGAGTCCCTGACCAGGATGCGGAAGCCGTCGCTGTTGTCCTCGATGTAGCGGAGCAGGCCGACCGCGGCGGCCTCGAACTTCTCCATGTTGTCCTCGCCGCGGAGAAGCTCGGTCGCCATCGCCAGGAACCGGCTGACCTCCCGGTCGACGACCACGGCGTACAAGCCTTCCTTGCCGCCGAAGTGCTCGTAGACGACCGGCTTCGACACGCCGGCCTGGGCGGCGATCTCCTCGATGGAGGTGCCGTCCAGGCCGCGCTCAGCGAACAGGCGCCGACCGATGTCAAGAAGCTGCTCGCGCCGCTCCTTGCCGGTCATTCGCTTGCGGCTGGACGCTGGGGGATGGCTGCTCACTGCCCCATCATGGCGCGAGCCGCCGGTTATCAGTTAATCGGCGCCGCGGCGGGCCGCTTGGTCATCGAGCCGAGCTGGCGGGTGGCCCCGACCTTCTTGCCGGTCAGGCGCACCTCATCCGGCCACCGGACGTTCGATACCCAGCCGAGCTTCTCGGCCAGCCAGATCCCGCGCGCGGCGATATCGATCTGGCCCTTGAACACGCCATGGCGGGCGCAGGTCGGGTCGGCATGGTGCAGGTTGTGCCACGACTCGCCGAAGGACAGGACGGCCAGCCAGGCCACGTTCATGGACTTGTCGCGGGCGTCGAACTCGCGCTTGCCGAATGTGTGGCAGATCGAGTTGATCGACCACGTGACGTGGTGCAGGAACGACACGCGCACGAGGCTCGCCCAGAAGAAGGCGATCACGGCGCCCTGCCACGACATCGTCCACAGCCCGCCGATCAGGGCCGGCGCGATCAGGGTGACGGCGACCAGCCCGGGAAACCACTTGTGCAGCGCGACGATGTCGTCGTCGGCTAGCCAGTCGGGGGAGAACTTCTGGTGTGACGTCACGTCGCGGTCGAACAGCCAGCCCATGTGAGCCCAGGCCACGCCCTTGGTGAGGGCCTTCCAGTCGTCGCCGAAGCGCCAGGGCGAGTGCGGGTCGCCCTCCTTGTCGCTGTACTTGTGGTGCCTGCGGTGATCGGAGACCCAGTCCAGGATCGGGCCCTCGATCGCCATCGAGCCGGCGACGCCGAGCGCGATCTTGAACGCCCGGTTCGCCTTGAACGACCCGTGGGTGAAGTAGCGGTGGAATCCCATCGCGATCCCGAGCCCGGAGAACCCGTAGAACGCGATGCCGATCACGACGGTCTGCCAGTTCAGGAAGCCCCAGATCCAGGCCACCGGCACGGCGGCGAGCAGTGCGAGCATCGGCACGCCGGTGAAGATGGCGACCATGACGCGCTCGGCGTTGCTCCTGGGCTCTTCCTCGAACTCGGGGATCGGACCAAGACGGCGGGCAGTTGTCGGCGGTGCTGCTTCGTTGGGCACGACGGAGGTGTCGGCGGTAGCGGTCATCACGGTTCCTTGCTGGCTCGAGAAGGGGCCGGTCGGAAGAGCGCTCCGCATAACCGAGGTCATGGGCCGGGCGAATACGCTTACGTAACCGTAGCTTACGGTAGCGTAGGTTCGGGCGAACCCACTAGAGCGGAATCCGACAGATTTCAGCCGGTCCGCATTGTGGTCTTCGAAGCAACTGCCCGGTCGCCGGCGGATCATGCAGGCAGTTCGCGAACATGGACGAGGGAGCGCAGCGATCTCCGGGATCTCTCGCGGGGACGGCTGAGCGTATCCGCAGAGCCATGCCGCGGACGGCCGCGCTGTCCCTCGGCGGCGCGAGTGTTGCGGCGGTACAGTGTGTGTCGGTTTCATTCCCGGGTCGTCCAGCCTGGCAGGACTACGGCTTTTGGTGCCGTCAACCGAGGTTCGAATCCTCGCCCGGGAGCTGTGGGTTACCTAGCTGGGTTCGTGTTGTGGCCAGCGCTGTCTTCTGCGGCGAGCGCTGACATGGAGCCGAGTGCCCAGCCTTCGATCTTCCGGTAAAGCTCCGTACTGCGGCGTACCTCGACGCGCAGGCATCCGCGGTACGCCTCGCCGGTATTCTTCCTGGTCGTACGTGGATTGTGCCTTTTGATCTGCGGCTGGCGGAACTGACCGGGATCGGCCCGGGTGACGTCGATCCAGAACCTCTGAGCCCCGGGCACGTCTCCGCTCTCGTGAATGCTGACCCGGAAGATCAGCCGGTCCCTCGAGATCCCCGCTGTATCGAGGAAGCGCAGAAAGAACCTGATCATCATGGGGTCGCTATTGATGAAATCGACGCGATCCGTCCGCCGGTGCGGCTTGTTTTTCGCGCCCTCGCACCAGTAGGCGATGGCGCCTGTGATCAGGATCTCTCGTTCCGAGAGCAACCCGATCTGCCTCGCGGCCTCGGCACTGACGGCCGCACGCAGTGCCTCTCGCGCTAGGCGTTCCTGTTCCCAGTACCTGGCGACGCCAGCGGCCTGCCGTTCCCGTGAGACCTCGTAGCTCAGGCGCTCGGGACGCGGCAGGTCGCGCACCCACAGGGAGACCGAGCTCTTCGAGACGCCAAGCTCGGCGGCGATCTCGTGGTAGGCCATGCCCTGCTCGCGCAGTTCCCGCGCTCTGGCGCGGACGGCGTCCTTCGCGTTGGGGCGCCTGGTCCAGGGCGGCGGGGGCTCGCCGCGCAGCACCTCGTTGAGCGTCCCGTTGCTCCGGATCTGCAGGATCTGCTGGATCTCGCGCCGGGACCGGCCGGCCCGGCGCAGCGCGATGGCCTGCTCGCGTAGTTGCGGTAATGTCAGCGTGTTCGTCATATTAGAACACTAGTACGAGCATCTGACAGTCTTCGCGGATCGGGAGCGGGTCAGTCGTGCGCCGTCAGGGCAGCTGGCCAGGATGCCGGACGATGCCGGACCCGAGCAGCGCCAGCCAGCCGAGCACCTGCCCCTTCCTGATCTGCCGGGTGCCGTCCATGGCCACGTCCTGGTGTGCCTTGACGGCGACCGTCTTGACCCCCATGAACGTGTAGGTCTGCGGGTTGATGACCAGCTCCTGCTTGTACCACCCGTCGATGACCATGTACAGGCCGATGCCGGATCGCCCGGCCAGGTCGGTCCCGCTGTCGAAGCGCACGCCGGGCAGCCGCTGCAGGACCCGGTACATGGTGGCGGCCAGCCTCGGCGGGACCCACGCACCCTCGGTCTCGCCCTGGAGCAGCGTTGAGATCGCATTGAAGATCGCGACGTTGTCCGGGCTGGAGGACCACGGCATCCGCGGGTTGTTGTCGGCCAGGATCACGGACTCTAGCCGGGCCGGATCGGTCGGCAGCGAGCTGAGATAGGAGTACCTGACGCTCTTCCAGCCGCCGAGGGTCCCGCCGCCACCCGGGACTATCTCGAGCTGACCATGTACCACCCGGCTGGACGGCAGGCTGGGGTGGACGTGCACGCTGAGACTCGCGTACTCGCGCCAGTCGACCCTGATCCACTGCAGGCCGATGACCCGCTTGTCGGGCGGGCCGAACAGGAACCCGCCGCTGCCGGCGGCGGAGTCCGCCAACTCGGTCTTCACGAAGACCCACTCGCGGCGGCCAGGCGCGTGCCCCGAGGAGATCGCCGCCGCCCTGGTCGCATAGTCAACGAGCTGGGCCACGGTCCGCGCCCGGCCGAGCCGGGGATAGTCCGGGTCGGCCGACAGGGCTGTGGGCCGGCCGGTCCACGCCATCATCCTCGGCCCGGCTTGCGGCCTGGACGCGTGGCCGGTGAAGCCGCCCGCGACAACGGCCACGGCGGCGGCAACGGCCACGGCGGTGGCAACCGCCACCGCTACCCGCAGGCCACGGCGTCTTCCTCGCGGTCTGCCCGCACTGCCGGGCGCCGCCCCGGCTAGCCCGGCGGCACCTTGGCCGGGAAGCTGCTGCGGACGGATGGCGGAGTCCGCCGCCCCCCTGATCGCCGCCAGAACCGTGTCCTCGACGGCGGGACTGACGTCGGTGAGCGGGACCTCGTCCCGCAGTCTGACCAGCAGTTCAAGCTCGTTCATCGCGGGTCTCCTTGGACAGGCGAGCGGGCAGGAAGGATGTGCAGGGGCGCGGCGCAGGCCGGGTCCTCGCCCGGGTTCGCCGGGTCAAGATCGGCCAGCTGCTGGCGCAGCAGCCTGCGAGCCCGGCTGACCCGGGACTGGACCGTCCCGAGCGGCACCCCGAGGGCCGCGGCCGCGCGGTCATAGCTCAGTCCGGCCCAGGCCACCAGCAGGAGCGCGTCCCGCTGTCCAGCGGGCAGACCGGCCAGCGCGGCTCCCAGCCGTGCCTTGGCGCTGGCCGCCGTCACTGCCGCGTCGACCCGGTCGGTGAACGCCTCGGTCACCGGATCGGCTCCGGTCCGGGCCAGCAGCCGGAGCTGCCTGACCTCGGTGCGCCAGTGCCGGCCGACGAGGTTGGTCGCGATCCCGTACAGCCAGGGCAGGCAGTCCCGCCCGTCGTCCCGGAAGCTGGCCCGCTGCCGGAATGCGACCAGGAATGTCTCCGCCACCACGTCGTCGGACTGCTCCGGGCCGATCCGGCGGATGACGTACCGCTGGATAGCCGGCGCGTGCCGGCGGAATACGACGGCGAACTGCTCCGGGTCGGACAGCGAGAGCCCGATGATCGTGGCGTCATCAGGCTGGCCGTCATGGCCTGGCGCGGCGTGGCTGCTCCGGGCGTTGTCGGCTCTCATAGGCGGCCTTCCGCGCAGGGACAGGACACCTGTCTTTGCCAGCGGCTCACCTGATTGTTCCGCGGATTTCGCTACGACTCGGCGAACTCGGCCCGGACGCCGAGCAGGCGTACCGGGTCCTGCCTGGTGAAGTCGTCGAGGGCGGCGAGCGCCGCGGCCTCGATCAGCGCGGGGTCGCCGGTGGGCTCGGCCAGCCCGCGGCCGTGCGTCCTGGTGAAGAACGGCGCGTAGCGGACCTTGACCACGATCCGGCCCGCCGGGCGCCCGTCAGCAGCGACGTCGCCGGCGACGATGCGCGCGATCCGGCCGACCTCGGCCCGCACCTGCTCCCAGTCAGTGAGGTTCTGCTGGAAGGTGACCTCCCGGCCATGACCGCGCGGCAGGTACGGCTCGTCGGTCACCGCGGACAGGTCGATGCCGCGGGCCAGCTGAACCAGCCACGGCCCGATCGTCGGGCCGAACTGCCCGGCCAGCTCACGCGGATCAGCGGCCGCCAGCTCGGCCACGGTCGCGATCCCCAGCCCGGCCAGCTTGCGCGCGGTCCTGCCCCCGACGCCCCACAGCGCGTCGGTCGGCCTGGGACCGAGCAGCCCGGGCCAGGTCTGGCTGGTGATCGTGAACACCCCGGCCGGCTTGCCGAATCCGTTGGCGATCTTGGCCTGCAGCTTGTTCTGCCCGATGCCGACCGAGCAGTCAAGGCTGGTCGACTCCCGCACCAGTCGCTGAATTCTTCTAGCCAGAATTTCCGGCTCGTCGGTCTCGGCGGCCAGGAACGCCTCGTCCCAGCCCATCACCTCGACCACCGCGTCGAGCCGCCTGAGTGTCGCCATCACCACGGCCGAGGCCGCCTCGTAGGCCTCCCGGTCGACGGGCAGGAACACCGCGTCGGGGCAGCGGCGTGCCGCCGTCCGCAGCGGCTGCCCCGAGTGCACGCCGAAGCGGCGCGCCTCGTAGGAGGCGGTGCTCACCACGCCCCGTTTGGCCGGGTCCCCGTCTCCGCCGACCACGACGGGCCTGCCGCGCAGTTCGGGCCTGCGCAGCACCTCGACAGCGGCGATGAACTGGTCGAGGTCGACGTGCAGTACCCAGCTGGTCACACCAGCAAGTTTCGCCCTTAACCCAATCGTGCCGCGATCCCGCCCGCCTACCGGGAGGTATCCTGCTCGGGTCGGGGGATATAGCGGCGCGGGCCAGCGCCCAGCAGAGACGTCGCCAACTGCAGATATCGCTGCGGTCCATCCGCAGTGATATCGAGGAGCCGAGTGAGCGCATCAGGTCCGGCCGCCGTGATCGTGCTCGCGGCCGGCGAGGGCACGCGGATGAAGTCGCCCGTGCCGAAAACGCTGCACCGGGTCTGCGGGCAGACGATGCTCGGGCACTGCCTCGGCGCGGCCGCGGAACTGTCGCCTGAGCGGCTGATCGTGGTCGTCGGCCACAACGGCGAGCAGGTCGCCGACCACGCGAGGCAGCAGGTTCCTGGCGCGGTCATCGTCGAACAGGACCACCTCGGCGGCACCGGCCACGCGGTCAGGGTGGTGCTCGAGACCGTCGGCACGATCAAGGGCACCGTCGTGGTCACCTACGCCGACACCCCGCTGCTCCAGGGCACCACGCTGGCCA
>JADGPC010000276.1 GCA_017882645.1 Streptosporangiales bacterium
CGGACGATGCGGAAACTCAAATTCGCCCCTCCCCAGCGTTCGAATTTGTTCCGCTGATCAAACCATCGCGCCGCACACTCGTGCAAGGGGGGCAATTTGGGATTTGGTAACAGTTGTGAGTCGGTGCCGGAATCCGGCGGGCTATCCCGCCGGGCGCTGGTTCGCGGTCCCCCGCAGGATGTCGGCCAGCTTGCTGAGGTCGATATTGCCGCCGGAAACCACGCAGACGATCTTCCCGCGGCCGGCCCGGCCGGACATGGCGGCCGCGACCGCGAGGGCGCCGGCGCCCTCGGCGATGACCCTGACCCGCTCGGCGAGCAGCCGGATGGCCGCCACGACGTCGTCGATCGGTATCGCCAGGGCATCGTCCACGAGCGGGACGACGATCGGCCACATGGCGTCGAGCACGCGGCGGCTGCCGGCCCCGTCGACCAGCGAGGGGCTGAAGTCGACGTCGGCCGGGTGCCCGGCGTGGAGCGCGCCGGCCAGCGCCGCGCCGGTCGCGGGCTCGGCGGTGATGATCGTCGTCTCCGGCCGCAGCGCCCTGATCGCGCTGGCGATGCCGACGGTGAGGCCGCCGCCGCCGTACGGGATGACCACGGCGTCCGGATCAGGCAGGTCAGCGAGGATTTCCAGGCCGATCGTCCCGTTTCCCGCCATCACCGCCGGGTCCTGGACCGGGTGCACGAACAGGCCGTCGATGCCGTCGGGCCGGCCGGTCACGAGGATGTTCCACCAGTCGTCGTACGGGAGCTTGCGCACCCGGCCGCCAAGCCGCTCGATCGCCGCGAGCTTGGCCTCGGGGGCCTGCTCAGGCACGACGATCGTGGCGGGCACGCCGAGCTCGCGCGCCATCCAGGCGACGCCCTGAGCCATGTTGCCCGCGCTCGCGGTCACCAGGCCCTTCGCGCGCTCGCTCGGCGGGGCGAGCAGGATCGCGTTGGCCGCGCCGCGGATCTTGAACGAGTTGATCGGCTGCAGGTTCTCCAGCTTGAGGTAGATCTCGGCCGGAGCGTCCTTGACCGGCAGGCGGATCAGCGGCGTCCGGATCGCGGCACCCGCGATCCGCTCGCGCGCCGCCTCGATCTTGGCGAGCTCGATCACGTGACCACCCTCTCTATCGCTGCGCGTTCCTCGCCGGTGACAGGATGCTCCAGCGCCTCGCGGACCGGGGCCAGGTGCTCGGGACGCCCGGGGCCGATCACGACCTGGGTCACCCGAGCGTCGGCAAGCAGCCAGCCGATCGCCAGGCCGGCCATCGAGGTCCCGCGGCTCGCGGCCATGTCGGCTAGCAGGCCAAGCACGTCGAAGGTCCGTCCGGCCAGGAATGCCTGGTACGGCCCGGGACGCTGGGTCATCCGCGACCCGGCCGGGAACGGCTCGCCGCGCCGGTACTTGCCGGTGAGCCACCCGCCGGCCAGCGGGCTGAACGCCAGGTAGGCGACCTCGCGCCGCGCGCACAGCGGGAGCAGGTCGGCGCAGTCCTGGCGCTCGAGCAGCGAGTGGCTGTTCTGGATGGCCTGCGGCCTGCCCGCGGCCAGCGCCGCCGACAGCTGGGCCGCCTCGAAGTTGCTGACCCCGTAGGCGCGGACCGCGCCGCGGGCCGCGGCCGTCTCGAACGCGCCCATGGACTCGCCGAGCGGCACATCGGGATCGAACTCGTGGGCGAGGTACAAGTCGACCTGGCCGACTCCGAGCCGTTCGAGACTGGCGTCCAGCTGCCTGGCGATCCGGTCCGGCGTCAGGCCGTGGTCAGCGCCGGCCCGCATCGGGTTGAACGTCTTGGTGGTGAGCTGCGGCCGGACGCCGCGCGAGGAGATCCAGCGGCCGATGACGCGCTCACTGCGGCCGCCCCCGTAGGCGTCCGCGGTGTCGAAGTGGGTGATGCCCGAGTCCCAGGCCGCATCCATCAGCTCGAGCGCCTGGTCGTCGCTCAGCCCCTGACCGAAGAACTCCGGCGACGAGCCGACGCCGCCGAAGTTGCCGCAGCCCAGCGCGACGGGCGGAATCTCCAGGCCCGAGCTGCCGACCGGCCGCCTGGTCGCGAGCGTGATGGTCATGC
Source organism: Streptosporangiales bacterium (assembly GCA_017882645.1). Taxonomy (GTDB): domain Bacteria; phylum Actinomycetota; class Actinomycetes; order Streptosporangiales; family Streptosporangiaceae; genus Chersky-822. Next base: position 2,063 of record JADGPC010000276.1, read on the forward strand.
GCCTGAGCAGGGAGGAGTAGGCATTTGCGAAAGTAAATCAAAGTCGGCGGTACCGGGCAATAGCATGGGCGACCGCCACCCGAGAGCACCTGGAGGCACGGCATGAGCGGTATCGCATGAACGGGGCGCAGGCTCTGCTTCGCACGCTGGCCGGCTGCGGCATGGAGCTGTGCTTCGCCAATCCGGGCACCTCGGAAATGCACTTCGTGGCGGCCCTGGATGCCGTCCCTGACCTGCGCGGCGTGCTCTGCCTGTTCGAGGGGGTGGCGACCGGCGCGGCCGACGGCTACGGCCGGATGACGGGGCGGCCAGCCGCGGCCTTGCTGCATCTGGGACCCGGCCTGGCGAACGGACTGGCCAACTTGCATAACGCCCGGCGGGCGAACACTCCGCTGCTGGCCATCGTCGGCGACCACGCCAGCTACCACAAGCGGTTCGACGCGCCGCTCGAGTCGGACGTCGACGCCATGGCAGGCGCCATGTCGGCGTGGGTCAGGCGCCCGGCGCGCCCCGCCGACGTGGGCGCGGACGCGGCCGAGGCGGTTGCCGCCGCGATGACGCCGCCAGGCCGGATCGCGACGCTCATCCTGCCGGCCGATGTGTCCTGGACCGACGGCGCCGAGCCCGCGCCCCCAGCTGATGTGAGGCCGTCAGCACCGGTAGCCGACGAGGTGATCGCCGCGGCCGCGGCCGCTCTGCGCAGCGGCGAGCCGTGCGTGATCCTGCTCGGCGGCGTGGCACTGCGGCAGGCTGGCCTGGAGGCGGCCAGCCGCCTGAGCGTGGCCACGTCCGCGCGGCTGCTCGGCGAGACCTTCCCGGCCAGGCACGAGCGCGGGGCGGGCCGGCCGCCGGTCGAGCGGCTGGCCTACCTGTCCGAGTTCGCCGCCGCCCAGCTTGCCGGGACCCGGCACCTGATCCTGGCCGGGGCGCGCCCGCCGGTTTCGTTCTTCGCCTATCCGGGCCAGCCAAGCACGCCGGTGCCGGCCGGCTGCCGGGTCAGCGTCCTTGCCGAGGCGGGCGACGATGTCGTCGGAGCGCTGGCGGCGCTCGCCGGGCTGGTCGCGCCGGACGCAAGGGCCGTACCCCAGCAGGCCGCGCGCCCGGCCCTGCCCGACGGCGACCTGACCGCCCAGAGCGCGGCGGCGGTCATCGGCGCACTGCTGCCCGAGGCGGCGATCGTGTGCGACGAGGCGAACACCTCGGGCCTGTGGCTGCCGGGAGCGACAGCCGGCGCGCCCCCGCATGACTGGCTCACGCTGACCGGCGGTGCCATCGGCCAGGGCCTCCCGCTGGCCACCGGCGCGGCGATGGCCTGCCCGGGCCGCAGAGTACTGGCGCTGGAGGCCGACGGAAGCGCCATGTACACGATCTCGGCGCTGTGGACGCACGCCAGGGAGCAGCTTGACGTCACGACGGTCATCTTCAGCAACCGCCGGTACGCGATCCTCAGCATGGAACTCGACCGCGTCGGCGCGGGCGCCGCCGGCGAGGCCGCCCGCAGCCTGCTCGACCTGTCCAGGCCGGGCATCGACTTCACCGCCCTCGCGACCGGGATGGGTGTGCCAGCGAGCCGCGCCACCACCGCCGCGGAACTGGCCGCGCAGCTCGGGCGCGCGCTGGCCGAGCCGGGACCGCACCTGATCGAGGCCATCGTGCCGCCCCCCTTCTGACGGCACCGTCATCTGAGGACCAGCAGGGCTAGCCCTGGGCTAGCCCGCCACCTGGTGCATGGTGGTGACGTCGGCCAGGCCGGAAATGGTCAGCGTCGGCGCCAGCAGCGGGGTCACCACGATCTCGATCTGATCGGCGTGAACGAACATCGCGGTCAGCCCGGCCGAGTCCAGGTATTCCACGGCCGTGAGATCCACCAGCAGGCGGCCGTGACCGGGAAGAGCGTGCTCGATGGCTGCGGCGAACGCGTCGGAGTTGCTCATGTCGATCTCGCCGGTGACCGCCAGAACCTCGGTTCCGTCCTCGCCCCGACGGCCGGAGAAGCGCAGTTCCGTGCTCATGGCGCGATCCGCAGCTGCATGTGCACCGTCGTGCCGCGGTCCCTGGTCGTGATGGTCACCTGGCTCATCAGGGCGCGCATGAGCGGAATGCCGTGGCCGCGGTACCGGTCAGGGTCCTGAACCGACTCTTTCCACCGGCCGCTGTCCGAGACCGTCAGATACAGGTCGGTAGCCGTGACCGAGGCCGTGAGGGCGATCTGCTGCCCGGCACCGCCGCTGCCGTGCTCGAACGCGTTGGCGCACGCCTCCCCCGCGGCGACCAGGACGTCCTGAGCCGCGCGGACCGACAGGTCGCACCGGCTGAGCCATTGCCGCAGCGATGCCCGGACGGGGGCGAACTGATCGAGGTCGGCCAGGAACGTCAGCTCGAGC
>JADGPC010000277.1 GCA_017882645.1 Streptosporangiales bacterium
GTGGCCGCCGCCGCGGGGGCAGCCGCTGCGGCGGGCGAGTGGCCCGGCAGCGGGGACCAGCTGTGGACCGTGGACGTTCCGGGCGGCAGGCTGGCCGTCGCCCCGAACGCGACGGCCAGCCTGCTGACGGGCCCGGCGGTGATCGTTGCCGACGGCGAGACCTGCGCATCGTGGCTGACCGATCCGCTGGTCACCGCGTCAGCGACGGCCTGACTCGGCGATCCTGAGCCCGAGCGCGACCAGCGCCCACCCGGTCTGGCTCCTGATCGGCTTCCTCGGCTGGTGGCTGGTGGCGGCCGGGCTGGCCGCGGCGCGGGTCCGTCGAGTTCGGTGGGTCGTCGCTCGCAGCTCGTCCGGGCGCTGGCGCGCGAGCTGCTCGAGTTGACGCGAGTACATGGACTCGTTTCCTCTCTGGCTGGTAGCTGCGGAATTGCGGGTGGGGCCTGGCTGCTTTGGCGGTCTGGCTCAGCTGGCCATCTCGGCTCGCGCCGCCCGCGTGATGCGGATCGCGCCGCTGACCGTCCGGCTGCGCAGCTGGAGATCCTCCTGGCCGTCCTGATCGGAGGGGTCGAGGTCGCTGCTGACCCGGCCGGTCACGGACGCGAGGTCGAGATAGACGCCCGTTCCCTCGGCTACCTTGACCTCGATGTCACCGGAGACCGAGTTCAGGTCGGCGCGGCCGCGTGCCACGCTGTTGATCCTGACCTCGCCGCTGGCGGTCCTGGCCGTGACGGAGGCTTCGGCCAGGCCGACGGAGATGTTGCCGCTCGCGGTCCTGGCCGTCAGATCGCCCGTCGCGCGCCGCAGCTGGATCCGGCCCGAGGCCGTCTGCAGGGTGGGCTCGGCGGCCTCGTCGACCTGGACGCGGCCGGACATGGTGGTGATCTCGGCGAGACCGCGCACGTGGTGCACGTCGACCCGGCCGCTGGCCGTGGTGATCTCGGTAGCGCCATACTCGCCCTGGCACGTGACGTCCGCTGACGCCGTCGCGATGCTGCAGCGTGAGCCGTCCGGTACCGAGATGACCAGGTGCAGGCTCTTGTCACGCCAGCGCAGCCCGCGCCGCTCCGGCTCGCTGATCTCCAGCCTGCCGTCCGCGTAGTCCACGGTGACGTAGTCGGCGAGCCGGTCGGCGTCGGCCGACTCCCTGGCGGAGCCGCTGGCGCGCCCTAGCTCGGCGCCGACGGTGACGACATCGGTGGGTTCGGCCGTCACGGCGACCGAGCCAGCGGCGATGCCGACGCGCAGGTCGATCGGTTCTGAGCAGGGGAATTCCCAGGTAGCCATCGTCCTCTTCCTTCGTGTTCGCTCGTGATTAGTGCGCGCAGAGTCCGCGCGGGTTAGCTCGTGCGGTTCGCTTAGCTGCGGGCGTAACCGGTGATGCGCTGGCCGATGTCGGAGCGCGACCGCTGACCGCGCGCCGAGCCCGGCTGTTCCAGCGCCCTGATCGCGGCATGGGCGAGCCAGGAGTTCACCGACAGCCCGTCGGCCGTGGCCTGTGCCTCGACCCTGGTCTTCAGCGTCTCGGACAGCCGCAGGGTCACCCGGGCGGTGCCCGCCTCGTCGGACCCCGCGTCCTGTCTGCCTCCGGCTGGCTGCGCGTCGTGCCCGTGCGGAACGGCGGTGACGACGAAGTCCGGCTCGCCCGCGCTGAGGCGGACGTCGACCACGGTGTCGTCGAGGCGGCTGGTGATCTCGGCCGCCGCGGACGACAGCACGTCAAGCAACATGAGCCGGACGGAGGAGTCGAGCGCTTCGCCTAGCCGGTCGACGACCTGGACAACATCGTCGGTGGCGAACCGGGTCAGCGAGCTCAGCTCCCGGCGCAGGCCCTCGACATAAGGTGACAGTTCCATGACGCCATCATGACGTCATAAATGACGTCTGTCAAGGCGCTGACGACGTCAGAAATGCGTCGGCTTGCGTCGCTCAGGGTCGGCACCGGCGTCATCGTAGCGTCAGGCGCCCCCCCAGGTGGCGTCATCTGGCGTCAGATGGCGCCAGGCGGCGCCAGGCGGCGCCGGGTAGGCGGAGGCGCGTGGTGCACATCGCACCGTCCGGCCCGCTGCCAGGCCGCAAGCCGCGCCCGCGGCGCCGGCCCGGCTCGCTGCGAGGTCGCGCCCGCGGTACCGACCGCCAAGCCGCGCCCGCTCTGGGCCTATTGCGCGGTTTGAGGACTTCTCCAAGAGGCGCGAGATTGACTTATCATGACTTTGGGTCGCTATTGCGCCGGAATTAAGAGCTAATGCGAAGTTCGCCGACATCAAAATCATGATAAGTGCCGCCTCTCCTTGTTGGCGGTCGCGGTGGCGTGAAGATTGCCCGTTTTACCCGGCTTGTTCCCGGTGGGCGCGGTGACGGTCCCGAGCGCGGTGCGGTCGAGCCACTGCCAGCCCGCGCTCATCCAGTCTCCAACACACCGTCCAGCCAGGTTCTAGCACGCTGTCCAGCCAGGTTCGAGCACACCGTCCAGCCAGGTTCTAGCACGCTGTCCAGCCAGGTTCGAGCACACCGTCCAGCCAGGTTCTTGCCCGCCAGTCTGCCTAGTCGGCGGTCAGAGCAGAGAGCTGGCTGGGCGGGCGCGGATCGAGGCGTCGAGTACCTCGGCGATATGGGCGACCGGCATCGGGGTGCCCGCCGCGCCGAGCGCCGAGGCGATCTGCAGGGCGCAGCCGGGGTTGCCCGAGACAACCAGGTCAGCGCCGGTGCGGGCGA
>JADGPC010000278.1 GCA_017882645.1 Streptosporangiales bacterium
GAGGTCGCGTGACCCGATCTCGGTGCACATGTACCAGCCGTTGAACGGCGCGGCGGGGTAGCAGACACCGCCGATGTCCAGGTACATGTCACTGATCACCGGAACGGCGTACCAGCGCAGCCCGAGATCGCCGAACCAGCCGAACTCCGGATGCCCGATCGGCACCTGGAGCACCGCGTCGGCGGGAAGCTCGTGCAGCGTGACCGGTGCGCCGGCCTCCTGCACGATCAGGGGGAGCACGTCGAACCGTCCGGCGGGCTGCCTGCCCGGCCAGCCGAGGTCACGGGCGAGCCGGGTCAGGCTCGCGTTCGCCGGGTCGCCGGTCACGGTGCCGCCGGCGGTCTCGTAGCCTGCGTACCGGACGAGCTGCGAGCTGAGAATCCGCGGACCCGGCCGGTCGGGAGCGTCCTGGGCGAACACGGTGATCATCGGCCTGACCCGGCCGTCGTTGGTCGCCTCCCGCAGGTGCGCGACCGACTCGGCAGCGATGTCAGCTGCCGCGGTGACACCACGGCGATCACGCACCCGCAGGCTCTGCCAGTACAGCCGCCCGATGCACCGGGAACTGTTCCGCCACGCAACCCGCGCGCCGAACTCCAGCTCGGCCGGAGTGTGCCAGTAGGTACCCGTGGCCTCGATCTCGTGCCGGACCTGGCGCAGCCGCATGCCGGGCGACCCCGCCTGGTTCTCGCCGTAGAACAATGTGATGAACCGCTCGGCGCTGGCCAGCACGCCGTCCAGGGAGCACGAGCCATCGCCCGCCAGTGACCGCCCGACCGGAAACACGCCCTGGCCGGCGGCCAGGCCGACCTCGTGCTCGTCTGCTGCCAGTTCGTCTGCTGCGAGCTGGTCTGCTGCCGGCTGGCCTGCTGCGAGCTGGTCTGCTGCCACCGGGCAGGCCAGGAGCGCCGGTAGCGCCGGGGACTCCGGCTCGGGGACGCCGTCCGGCCGCCGCCCGCGTCTGCGGTCTCGGCTGCGCCAGCGAGAGTCCGGACGGATCCGGCCCTGGATCAGGCCCACGGCGACCTCCCTGGTTCCGCTGCTGGGAACTACGAGGTAAGCGTGCGCCGCCGGCCAGGACGCGGGCGTTGCAGTTGCCTTGACGGCTACCTTGCTCCGCAGGTCAGGCAGGGTACGCGGCGCGCCGTCCCGGCAGGAGTCAGCCTCCGGCAGTCAGCGAGGCTGTGCTGGCGGAGGCTGTGCTGGCGGAGGCTGTGCTGGCGGAGGCTGGGGGGCGCTCTTACGAAATGCGGCGCTCGGAGGCAGGCTGCATGGTCTCTATGCGTATCCGCGCTGACTCCGCCTCTGGCACCCCGAGCCGCTCGAAGATGTCGAGCGCCTGCCTGAAGACGATCCGCGCGGCATAGGGCTCCTGCGTGTTGTAGGTCGATTCCGCGATTCCCTCGAGGATCTTAGCTTCCTCGTACGGATCGCCGATCTCCCTCGCCAGCCGTAGTGCGGTGTGGTAATGATCGAACGCCTCGCCATACTGACCGGCACCACGGCGTATATCGGCTATCCCGCGAAGCGCGATCACCTGCTGTGACAGGTCACCGATCTCCTCGGCGATGGCCCTCGCCTTCTGGTGATGAATGAGCGCCTCGTCATAGCACGCGGCGCTCCGGTAGACGGCGCCCATGTCGTTGAGTACGTCGGCTTCGTCGCGGAGATCGCCGATTTCGCGGTAGATGGCCAGTGCCCGCCGGCAGGCGGTGAGCCCGTCGGCGTGGTTGCCCTTGTAGTGGTAGACGGTTCCGATGTTGTGGTACACGATCGCCTGGCTCTGCGCCGCGCCGATCTCGCTGAAGATGTCCAGGGCCTTCTGGTAGCCGTCGAGCGCGTCCCGGTGATAGCCGCAGTACAGCTGCATCCGGCTCAGGTTGTTGAGGATCTTCGCCTCGCCGTTCCGGTCGCCGACCGCGCGGTAACGTGCCAGCGCGTCACGCAGGTGGGCCATTGCCTCCGGGTAACGCCCGAGCTGCCAGCAGGCGATTCCGGAATGACAGAGCGTGCTGGCCAGGCCGTGCTGATCCGCGGCGTCCCGGTACAGGGTCCCTGCCTCGTTGAAATAGGCAAGCGCCTCACGGGAGCGGGCCGTGCGCTGGTGGGCCAGGCCGATCCGATCCAGGGCCTCGGCCTCGCCGGGCCGGTCGGCCAGTGACCGGTAGATCGCGGCTGCGTCCTCGGCAAGGGGAAGCGCGGCCTCGTGTCGGCCGATCTGCTGGCTGACCGCGCTGAGCTCCAGCGACGCATGCGCGATCCTGGCCGGATCAGCGAGATCACGGCACGCCTCGAGGGCTAGGGTGTGAGCCGCGATGGCCTCGTCCCAGTACGCCCTGGTCTCCAGGAAGTCGGCCAGCACGTGGGTCAGGTCGGCGCACTTCCGCTTCCACTCGTGCCTGCCGGCGTGCTGCGCGGCCTGCAGAATATTGCGCCACTCCGCATCCAGCCAGCTGGCCGCGTCTTCCTGCGTGCCGACTGCCGGGCTCGCCGCGGGCAGGTAGGTGACCGACACGGGCAGGCGGCGCCGGCACGGATGAAGCACCCGGTCGGCCCGGTCGGCCGTGTACAAGTAGTAGTCGAGGAGCCTGGCGACGGCCTGCCGCTGCTCCGACTCGGTGTCATCGCGAGCGGCGCGCACGGCGGCATAGCCGCGGATCAGGTCGTGGAAACGGAACTGGCCGGCCGGTGCCCGTGCCAGCAGGTGATGATCGAGCAGCGTAACGAGGGCTTTCTCCGCCTCGGCGAGCGTGCAGCCGCCCAGGGCGGCGGCGGCCTGCAGGCTGGTGTACGAGCAGGGACTCATGCCCAGCCGCCGGAAGAGGCGCTGGTGGTCAGGCTCGAGCCCGCGGTAGGACAGGTCGAACGCCGACATCACCTCGGGGCTTGCCGTGCCGGTGCCGTCCAGCCGGTCGGGCGAGTGCGACAGCTCCTCGATCAGGTCAGCGAGTCCCGGCTGGCGCTCCTGCGCGGCCCGTCCCGCGGTGAGCTGGATGGCGAGCGGCAGGCGCCCGCACAATCCGATCGCCGTAGCGACCTCATCGGAGTCCTGGTTCCGGCCCGGCCCGGCGATCCGCTGGAAAAGCGTGATCGCGTCGTCAGCGGACAGCACGTCGAGGGTCAGCGTGCGGGCGCCTTCCAGGTCGGGAAGCCGGCGCCTGGCAGTGATCAGGACCAGGCTCTGGCCGGCCACCGGCAGGAGCGGACGGATCTGGTCATGCCGGCCCGCGTCGTCGAGGATCACGATGGCCCGGCGGCGGCTCAGCTGGGCCCGCCACAGCGCGGTGCGCTCGCCGATCGTGTCGGGTATCTGCGTGGCCGGCACCGTCAGCATCCCGAGCAGCCGGTGCAGCGCCTCAGCCGGGTCGAGCGACGAGCTACCGGGGTCGTGGGTCAGCAGGTTGAGGTAAAGCACGCCGTCCGGGTACCGCCCGGAGGCGACGCGCGCAGCCTGCACGGCCAGCGCGGTCTTCCCCACGCCAGGCATCCCCTCGATTACCCGGACCGCGGGGGTGGCGCCGTGCTCCGCGGTGAGCTGCCGGAGTTCCTCGCTTCGGCCTACGAACTCCGCCGTCTGCGGCGGAAGCGTGTCTGGGGCCGGCACCCGGCCAGGCCGCTGGTCATCGAGCCTGACGGCAAGCTGGGGGTCCCGGCTCAGGATGCGCTGGTGGACCGCGGAGAGCATGGGACCTGGCTCGGTGCCCTGCTCGTCGATCAGGCGGCGGCGGGTCTCCCGGTACAGGCTCAGCGCGTCGCTTGGCCGGCCGCTCCAGTACAGGGCGGCCATCTGGTGCGCGGTCAGCGTCTCGTCCAGCGGGTACTGCGCGAGCAGATGGCGAAGCTCGCCGACCAGGTCAGCGTGCCGGCCAAGCTCGAGCTCGCATTCGACGCGCTCCAGGACGGCGCCCCGGCGCTCCTCCTCGAGACTGTCACGCATCCGCGCCACCCAGTCGCCGCGGAGCCCGGCCAGCGCCTGGCCCCGCCATAGCCCGTCCGCCTCGCGCAGCAGTGCGGCGGCGTGCGCGTAGTCGCCGCTGGCGGCCAGTGCATCGGCCTGGCGGCGCAGCCGGCGGAACCGGTGCACGTCGATCGTCTCGGGATCGACGTCGAGCAGGTAGCCTCTGGCCCGCCCGACCAGCTGCACGCTGTCACCGAGGGCATCCCGGAGCGAGGCGCGGAGCTTAGCGAAGTAGGCCGAGAGGCTCTCCCTGGCCTTCGGCGGCGGCTCCATATCCCACAGCCGGTCGATGAGGGTCTCAGCCGACACGATCGTTCGCGGCGTCAGCAGCAGGATGGCCAGGACGCACCGCATCCTGGCCGGGCCAAGATCGCACTGCTGGCCGGCCGACCAGAGCTCAATCGGCCCTAGTGTTCGGAATTCATGATCGCCTTGCATTTTCCACCGCCTGTGGCACCGGCTGCGGCTGGTACCTGAAGGAGATGTACGGAGCATCCGCCGCGTTAATACCCTCTTATGAGCAGTTCCCACTCCAATCTTAAGAGAATTGACTGGAATGGGGAATAACTGCGTTCAGCCGTTTTTTCGAGTGATGCAATGAAATTTGCATCGCAGGTTTCAAGCGCGAACTCGCCGCGCCGCAAATGCCCGCGAAGAATAGTGCTTTGGCAGAAATGGCCGGGGCTGGCGATGGCCAGGGATTCGCAAGCGATGGCCGGTGCTGTGCGTACTGGCGTGGCGCGTGATGCTACTCGTGAGATCTGCGTGGTCTCAGTGGCCTGGGTGTCGGATGTGCCGCGTTGCGCGAATGTCCGCCGCGCCGTGGCGTGGCCGGCCCGCGGCCCGCCGCAAACCATCCAGAGCTGGCCGGCGAGATGTCGTCCTGATTAGACCGAACGTCCTATCCCGGCCTGAGTTGTGGTGTAGTTTCTCGCTCTTGGAGGCTCTGCTTTCAGTGCAACTTTCAGTGCAACCGATGAGGGGATCTTCAAGATGAAGGCTCACGGGTGGTTACGGTACGCCATCAAGCGGACCAGCGGATCGGCAGATAGCGTCCCCGAGGCATCCTCGGCCGGGACAGTCCGGGCCTGGGCGGCGAGCGGGATTCTCGCGCTGGCCCTCGTGCCGGGCGGTATCAGCGTCGCAGCAGCGGCATCGCCGGGCCACGCCAGCACCAGTCACGTTCATGCTCGCCACGTTCACGCGCGCGCGCACCGGCGAGCGGGCAGCCACGCTCTCCCAGCGAGCACTGCCGCGACGAACTCCGGCATCACCGCCAAGCGGCCCTGGATCTTCTGACCGCATTCCTGATTTGATGGCCCGATCGCGCCACCTGGAACTGCCGAACGGCGGACGGCTCGGCACCGAGCCCGCGCCAGGGCGTGATCGGGCCATGAATGCCACCGTGGACCGGGCGGGGTGAGCAGGAAACCCCGGCCGGTCCCATCAGCCGTTCATACAGTGAATGCCCGCACAGTTCCCGGGGCTGGCTTTCAGCAATAAGCGGACCGCGACTCCGCCTGAGAGCGTAATAAAGTCATCCGGCTTCTTACCGAAAGTTATTCTGGCCACGCCGCTGGCTGCTGAAAACCGCCGTGCTCCGTCGCGGTCAGCGGGGGTCTTGACCGAGCCCCTGGGGCAGGGGGAATCATCGGCCACGTGATACAGGAATCCGGCCGGCAGTGGCTTACTACCGGCCAGTTCGCCCGGCAGACCCGGCTGACCGCCAAGGCGCTGCGGATCTACGACGAGATCGGTCTGCTCAGGCCCGCTGAAGTTGATCCGTCCACCGGCCGCCGTCGCTACGAAGCCGGCCAGGTCGCCGCGGCGCGGCTGAGTCCTGCCGGGAGGTCTACCTGGCAGAGCCGGACGAAGTCGACGGCGACAGGCTGATCTGCGACATCGCGTTCCCGCTCGGGCCGGATCCCAGGCCGGTGCCGGAGTAGGGCCACGGGCCGCCTGGCCGCCGCTAGGAGACGGCCGGATGAGCGGCGACCAGCACGAGCGCGTCGAGAAGGCGCCACCAGTCGGCCTCGGCGACATCCTTGCCCAGCGCGCGGGCGATCGCCGCTAGCCCTGCGACCAGCCGCGCGGCCAGCTCATCAGCGTCGAGGTCCGACGTCGCAGCGACAACTCCGACCACGTCCCGGAACCTGGCCGTGCGTCCGAGTCGGACCAGCGAGGATGGCACCGGCACCGGCGCGGACGGCGCGTCCGGCCGGCTGCCGTCCGCGGGCTCGAGAGTGACCACGAGCCGCATGCCGAGTGCCTCGGCGAGGCGCGTGAGCGCCGTGGTCGTCGGGTTGCCCCGGCCGTTCTCCAGGTTGGCGATGTAGGGGACCGACAGGCCGGCATCCGCCGCGACCGAGGCCACGGTGCGGCCGGCCGCGGTCCGCCTGGCCCGCAGTTCACGCCCGATCGCTGGGTGGTCCATGCCGCTCCCGTCTTGACAGAACACTAAGTCGTAGAACTATTCTGCCAGAATAGCCGAGTGACGGGCGGCAGTCATGTTCCAGGCGCTGCGGATCAGGGATTTCCGGTTGCAGTGGGCTGGCGGCCTCGTCAGCTCGCTCGGCTCGTGGCTGCTGATCCTGGCCATTCCCGCGCACGTCTTCCTGGCCACGGGCTCACTGCGTGACACCGGGCTCACGCTCGCCGCCGAGTACCTCCCGCTCCTGCTGCTCGGCCCGGTCGCCGGCGTGCTCGCCGACCGGTGGGACCGGCGTCGGCTGATGATCGCGACCAGCCTGTTCCGGGCGGGAGCCGTGGCCACGATGCTGCTCGGCACCTCCCCGGGCCGGTACTGGGTGCTGTACGTCGCCCTTGTCGCTGAGAGCAGCGGCGGCGTGCTGGCCGGGTCGGCCGTGCGGGCCCGCACACCCGACCTGGTGGGCACCGGGACCCTGCTGAGCAGCGCCAACTCGCTCTACGCGGGCACTGACGGGGCAGTCCGCCTCATCCGCGACGGCCATGACCTCCCGAGCGGGTGCGCAGCGCCCGGGCCGCCGGCCCGCCGTCAGCGGGGTGGCCGGCGACCTCGCCGAGGGCGTGCGCCTCCTGCGCGGCCAGCCGGTCGTCCGGGCCCTGCTTCCCGTCACCGTCATGTACCTGGCGGCCAACGCTGCCCTCAGCGCCGTGCTTATCCCGTTCGGGATCCAGCGGCTAGGCGGTAGCGAGCCCACCGGATTGCTGCTGTCCTGCCTCGGCGCGGGCTTCCTCTCCGGCGCTCCGGTCCTGCGCGCCCTGCTGGACCGGGTTCAGCCCCGGGCCCTGCTGACGGCCAGCCTGACGGCGACCGCCGTCGGCTATTTCCTGCTCTTCACCTCGTCGTCGCTCGCTACGGCGCTGCCCGCCGCGGTGGCCATCGGCATGTTCGGCTCGATGTCGCTGGTGATCCCGCAGACCGCCGTGCAGCGCGTGATTCCCGGCGCGGCGCTTGGCCGGGTCAGTGCCGTCTTCCTGACCGGAGAGGCAGCAGCCACTCTCGCCGGCGCCGTGACCGGGCCATTCCTGGCCCAGGCAGCGCACTTCGCCGGCCTGGCCGCGGCCGCCAGCCTGGGAACGCTCAGCGCCGCGGCGCTGACTTTCCTGACCGTGCCACGGCTGCCCTCGGTCCTGCCGGACGCCGCCGCGCGCGTGAGCGGCCCCGCTCCGCGACAACGAGAAACGGCGGCGCCGGCTGACGAATAGCTAACGGCCCCGCTATCATCCGCCTGACCTCCCCGTTCTTCGGGCCAGACTTCCGGCAAAAGGCTGGCGCTTTGGTAAAACCTCTCCTGGCCGCCGCGCCGTCATCACCGGGCGAGCCGGGCGTCTTATTGTCATGGGCAATGCGTTGCCGCAGGTAAACACCAGCGTCAATGCGTTGACTTTCGACGGGGGAATAAGGAAAGCGGGGTCGTCATGTTCACAGCGCGCATTCGGGGCGGTGCGGTCAAGGCTGGAGGCCAGCGACGGAGTCGGCGCGGCGGCGTCGCGGTCGCCGTCGCGGTGGCCGGGCTGACGGGGGCGGGGCTGGTGACCGTGTCCGCCGGGGTCGCGAACGCGGCGACCCTGACCGTCTGCGCTCAGGGCTGCGCCTACGCGCAGATCCAGCCGGCCGTCGATGCTGCCAGTGCTGGTGACACGATCCGGGTCGGGCCTGGCACGTATGCGGGCGGCATCGTCATCGCCAAGCCCCTGACTCTGTCAGGGGCCGGGGCAGGCACGACCGTGATATCCGGCGGCGGCCCGGTGGTCAGCGTGTCCGCGGGTCCGGTGATCATCCGGCGGGTCACTGTGACCGGCGGCAGCTCCTCGGCTGACGGCGGCGGAATCCTCAACACCGGAACCCTGACCGTGCAGGACGCCGCGATCAGCGACAACGCCGCGGCCGGCAACGGCGGCGGCATCGCCAACGACGGACCGGTGTCCCCGGTGGTGCTCCCGGCCCTGCTGACCCTGCGCCAGGTCACCGTCACCGGCAACTCGGCGTCGCAGGATGGGGGTGGGCTCGCCAGCACCGGCCGGGGCCATGTGCAGGTCAGCGACAGCGCGATCCGGTCCGACACGGCCGCATTCGAGGGCGGCGGCGTCGCCAGCGAGTTTCACGCGGACGTAACGCTCACGTCCGATTCTGTCACCGCCAACTCGGCCGGAGACGAGGGCGGCGGAATTGCCATCGTCGGCCGGGCGTCAGTCAGGGCGTCGGGCACGACCGTCGATGCCAATGCGGCGGTCGCCGGCGGCGGGGGCATCGGGGTCATGGAGGGGGGCAACCTGGTGATGACCAACGGGGAGGTGGATCGCAACACCGTCCCCGGCAGCGCGGGAGGCGGTATCTCGATCGACGGGGTGTTCCGGCACGCGCAGTCGACCGCGACGATCGCCGACACGAGCGTCGACGGCAACACGGCCGACACCGGCGGCGGCGTCGAGCTAACCCTGGCCACGGTCAGCATGACCAACGATGCAATCAGGGCGAACACGGCCAGCACGTCAGGCGCCGGGATCGCCGATGACCCCCTCGCCAGCCTGACCTTGCGCGATACCACGATCACGCGAAACGCGTCCGCCGGAGACGGCGGCGGGATCAGCAACCTCGGCGCAGCCGCCGTCCTGACCAATGACAGCGTCGACGCCAATACGGCTGCCGGAGCCGGCGGCGGCGTGTTCAACGGCGTGGGACAGATCGGGCTTGAGCACCCCACGGGCATGATGACGCTGGACCGGAACACCAGCGTGAGCCGCAATCGTGCTGCCGCCGGCGGCGGCATCGACGACGCGCCCCGTACCGTGACGCTGAACGGCGCTACGGTCACGGGCAACCTGCCCGACAACTGCCTGCCGGCCGCCTGTTAACAACGGCGCCAGCAGGCAGGCGGACCACCTGCCTGGCCAAGGCCAGCGGACGGGTCTCCAGGCTGGTAGCACGCAGTAGCAACAGGTGCTACCGTTGTGCTCGTGAGCGTGCAGCCGGAGATCAGTCAGCGCGATCTGAGAACGAGGTCGAAGGAGATCATGGATGCCGTAGAGCGCGGTCAGGCGTTCACGGTCACTCGTGACGGTCACCCAGTCGGCGAGCTCGTGCCGCTGCGGCAGCGGCGCCGGTTCGTCTCCCGGGCGGAGTTTGCCGCGATGTCGCGCGGCGCTGCCGCGATCGACATGGATGCCTTCCGGGCCGATCAGGATGCGGCGGCGGACCAGGCTGGAAGTGCTTATGACGCCTGAGCTGCCAGAGCATGGCCTTCTGGATACGAACATCCTGATCTTGCGTCGATGGATATCTCATCACGAGCTTCCGGGCAAGATGGCTATCAGCGCTGTAACCCTTGCCGAGCTGTCCGCGGGTCCGCATGAGGTCCGCTCAGATGCTGAGCAAGCGAGCTACTCCGAGGCCGCGGAGCGCGCCCGCCGCCTGGACGTGCTTCAGCGTGCGGAGCACGAATTCGACCCCATACCGTTCGGCGCTGACGCTGCCCGCGCATACGGGAGGGTGACCGCGGCGGTCGTAGCCGCTGGCCGCAAGCCCAGGCGGAGGGCCCTCGATCTGATGATCGCGGCGACTGCCATGGCAGCCGAGCTACCGCTGTTCACGACTAATCCCGGCGACTTCGCTGGTCTTGATCATCTCGTCACCGTGGTTCCGGTAACAAGACCTGAGGTTCCTCAGGAACGACAGCCCGGTCAGTAGCTAAAGAGCTGACGGACTTCCGCGGCCTTGCTGGCTAGCTCGCGGGCTTCGCCGGCGATGCGACGGTGCCCGCCGGACCGGTCAGGATCCCGGTCGGCCAGTTCGTCGTGGATCTGGGCAACTTCCTCCTCGGCCCGGGCGAGCGAGTCGGCTACGGCGAGAAGGCGGCGGCGCAGAACCTCGGCGCGCTCGACCGGGCCGCGGGGGTCGGGCAGCGCTCCGGCCTGCTCCAGCGCGCTGCGCGCGGCCGCCCGGTTAATTTCCGACTGACTGCGATCGTCGCTCGCTGCCTCGCGGTTCATCGCGGCCTCACGGCGGTTAAGCCGCTCAGCCGTGTCCGCCGTCAGCACCCGCGCGCGCTCGATGGCCTCCAGCCCGGTGCGCCGCCGGTCGGCAGCGGACAATCCCAGCTCATCCAGGTGCTGCTGCCTGGCGTCGGCCTTCCGCTCCCGGTCGTCAGCACTGCTCTCGCGGTCGTCGGCGTGACGCTCCCGGTCGTCAGCACTGCTCTCGCGGTCGTCGGCGTGACGCTCGCGCTGGTCCGCGATCGCCTCGACCTCGTCGGTCCGGCGCTCTCGGTCATCGGCCCGGCGCTCGCGCCAGTCAGGGGCAGGCGCACCTGGCTGAGGCGGCGGTCCCATATTCCCGGCCATGCCTACCAGCATGCCCGATCCAGCCCCGGCCGCCGCGGCCGGACTACGCGCGGGCGAGCGGAACGGCCGCCCGACCCCAGCCGCGGTGGTCGTCACGGCTTGGCGTGGCGCTGATCAGGCCACGCCCAGCCAGAGGTAGCGGGCACCAATCGCGATCACGAGGATGCCGACCAGGCGCCGGATGGCCGCTTCTGGCAGCCGCGACTGCAGCCGCGCTCCGGTGTAGGCGCCGGCCAGACCGCCGACACCAAGGGCAATGCCGGTCGGCCAGTCGGGAGCGACCGGGCCGTGCTGCTGCAGGGACAAGATGGCGAACGTGGCGACCCCTGCGACGGAGGTCACGAACGTCGACGCGAGCGCAGCCGGAGCAACCTGCGATGGCGAACGGCCGGTTCCGATCAGCACAGGCGCCAGGATGGAGCCGCCGCCGATGCCGTAGATGCCGCCGACGCAGCCGACTGCCGCCGCCAGCAGGATGAGAACCGGGGCCGCGATGACTCGCTCGCGCCTGGGCCGCTCACCCTGACCCGGGGCGTGAGAGAGCGCCAGCCAGCTGCCGAGCGGAACCAGGACTCCGGCGATGACCAGGTCGAAGGCGCCGGGACCGGGTAGCAGCTCGACGCGGATTACCGATCCGGCGACCACGCCGGGCACCGTTCCCGCGATCAGCAGGCCGGCTAGCGCACCGCCGGTCTGGCCCTGCCGCCAGTACCGGTACAGCGCGCCAGGGGTGGCGATGACGTTGTACAGCAGGTTGGTCGGGGTGACCGCAGGACTCGGCGTGCCGAGCACGCCGACCTGGAAGGGCAGCAGCAGCACCGCGCCGGAGATCCCCGCGGGCGTCGCCAGGGTGGCGATCACGTAGGCGGCAGCCACCGCGACGAGTTCAGTCCAACCCGGCCCCAGCATCCGGTCACCATACCTGACCCCGCCGCTAGGAATTATGGGCAGGCGGCGAGATCATGACTTCTCATGATCACGGCGTCTTTTCCGTGCTGGAGCGCGGTCAGTCAACCACGATCATGGTCGCCTGGCTCTCGCTGTACTCCCATAGCCGGGCGGCCAGGTCCGGGGTGGCCACGCTGCTGGGCTCGGCCTCCCGGCAGCGGTTGTAGTACCGGCCAGAATCGCCGGCCACCTCGGGCGACGTCGCGCAGTACAGCGACGTCCGCGCGCCCTGCTCGATGGTCAGCATCCGGCGGGTCACGAGCTGCCTGGCCGGCCACGGCACCCGGCGCCAGATCTGCGATGCGACCACGCCAGGATGCAGCGAGTAGGCCGTCACGCCCGTGCCTGCCAGGCGGCGGGCCAGCTCGGCGGCGAAGAGCA
>JADGPC010000279.1 GCA_017882645.1 Streptosporangiales bacterium
TGCTCCGGCCGGCCCGCAGCTTGCCGCCGAGCGAGCCGACCCGCTCGAGCAGGCCGCGCTCCAGGGCGGTGTGCACGTCCTCGTCGGCCGCCGACGGCCGGAACGCGCCCGTCTGGCAGTCCCGGCTCAGCTCGTCGATCGCCGCGACCAGCCGGGCGACCTCGCCGTCATCGAGCAGCCCGGCCCGGTGCAGCACCCGCGCGTGGGCTCCGGACGCGAGCAGGTCGTAGCGCGCCAGCCGCCAGTCGAACTGCACGCTCATCGAGAGCCTGGCCAGCGCATCGGCTGGCCCCGACTCGAACCTGCCGCCCCACAGCCGTACCGCAGACGTTCCCGGCTCGCCGCTCACGCCACCTCCCGCAGTCCGCACTTTTCAGCTCCCCGACAAGCTATAGGCAGAACAATTCGCTCGCCCGACTCCCCCGCACTAAACCGCAGCCGCCCAGCCGGTAATCGTTATGGGCCATAGCCCACCGCGAGCTGGCATGCGGGATTTCGGACTCGCCCGGCAAGCTGTTCAGGCGGCCGGGCGAGTTCCGATCCCGCGGGCGTCAGACCCGAGGTCTATGCGTGGGCAGCCTTCCGATCGCGCTCGGCGGCGACCTTGGTCGGCAGGCCCCACAGCTCGACGAAACCCTTAGCCAGGGACTGGTCGAACACGTCGCCCGTGTCGTAGGTCGCGAGCCCGTAGTCATACAGCGCTGCCGGGCTCCGCCGGCCGGTCACGACCGCCGAGCCGGCCTGCAGCCGCACCCGCACGTCACCGGTCACATGCTTCGAGGCCTCGGTCATGAACGCCTCGAGCGAGCGGTGCAGCGGCGAGAACCACAGTCCGTCATAGGTGAGCTCGGTCCAGCGCTGGCCGGCCATCCGCTTGAACCTGGCCAGGTCGCGCTCCAGGCACACGTTCTCCAGCTCGGCGTGCGCGGCGAGTAGCGTCATCGCCGCGGGCGCCTCGTAGATCTCGCGGCTCTTGATCCCCACCAGGCGGTCTTCGACCAGGTCGATCCGGCCGATCCCGTGCGCACCGGCCAGTGCGTTCAGCTCGGCGATGATCTCCAGCGGCGACAGCGGCCGCCCGCCGATCGCCACGGGCAGGCCATCAGTGAAGCTGATCGTCACCTCCTCGGCCGGCTTGCCCGCTGCCGGGTCGTCGGTGTAGCCGTACACGTCGTCATGCGGCGCTTCCCAGATGTCCTCCAGGTGCCCGGTCTCGCAGCTACGGCCCCACACGTTCTGGTCGATCGAGTACGGGGATCTCGCGGTGACGTCGATCGGCAGCCCCTTCGCGGCCGCGAACTCGATCGCCTTGTCCCTGGTCATGCCCGAGTCACGGACCGGTGCGATGGATTTCACGTCCGGCGCGAGCGCGGCCAGCCCGACCTCGAACCTGACCTGGTCGTTGCCCTTGCCCGTGCAGCCGTGAGCGACGACGCTGGCGCCGAACTCGTTAGCCACCCTGGCCAGGTGGGCGACGATCAGCGGTCTGGACAGCGCGGAGACTAGCGGGTACCGGTCCATGTACAGGGCGCCGGCCCGCAGCGCGGGCAGGCAGTAGTCCGCGGCGAACTCGGCCCGCGCATCGACGACGACGGCCTCGGCCGCGCCGCAGGCTAGTGCCCGGGCCCGGATCGTCTCCAGGTCCTCGCCGCCCTGGCCGACGTCTATGGCCAGCGCTATCACCTCGGCGCCGCTCTGCTCGGCGATCCAGCCGATCGCCACCGACGTGTCGAGGCCGCCTGAGTAGGCCAGCACGACTCGCTGTGTCACATCTCCTCCTTAGTCCTGCATCCCCGTGGTTGGGTGCCCCGTGGTTGGGTGCTGAGTGGTCTGCGTAGTCCTCGGCTCGGCCCGGCTGCGCCGCTCGGCGAGCCGCAGCAGCAGGGCCGCGAGCTCGTCGCCGCCGGCCGGGTCACGCGCCACGACCAGCACGGTGTCGTCACCGGCGACCGTTCCGAGCACCGCGTGCATGGCAGTTCTGTCGATCATCGACGCCATCAGCTGAGCGGCGCCCGGCGGCGTGCGGAGCACGACCAGGTTGCCGCTGGCCTCGGCCGACAGCAGCAGGTCGCCCGCCACCTTCGCCAGGCCAGCGGCCGCGGCCGTGGGCGTGCCAGCGGCGAAACCGGCGAGCCCGGCGACGGCCGCGGCGACCTGGCGGGAAACCGGGTCGTCGACGTCACCGACCGGAGTGTCGGCCGGGTCGGGCGGCAGGGCGTAGACCAGCGCGCCGCCGGGCCCGCGCAGCCGCACCGCGCCCAGCTCGTCGAGGTCGCGGGACAGGGTTGCCTGGGTGACCTTGATGCCGAGCACGGCCAGGCGGTCGGCGAGTTCCTCCTGCGACCGCACCGGCTCTCCGGGCTGGCTGAGGATCGCGGCGACCTTCGCGTGCCTGGCGGCCTTGGTCGCCGGGCTGATCCGGTCGGAGCCGGCCCGGTCAGAGCCGGCCCGGTCGGCACTGGCGGTCAGCGGGCGGGTCACTTGTCCTCCTGCAGCAGCCAGGTCAGCAGCGCCTTCTGCGCGTGCAGCCGGTTCTCGGCCTCGTCCCACACCAGGCTGGCCGGGCCATCGAGCACGCCGCTGGTGATCTCCGCGCCGCGGTGCGCCGGCAGGCAGTGCAGGACACGGCAGCCCGGCGCGGCCAGCGCGAGCTTGCCCTCGTCCAGCCGGAACGGCGTCAGCGCGGCGATCCGCTCGTCCTCCTGGCCTTCCTGGCCCATCGAGGTCCAGACATCGGTAGCCAGCACGTTCGCGTCCGCGCAGCCCGCTGCCGGGTCGGCGCAGACGCCGGCCGACCCGCCCGTCTGAGCGGCGATGGCCTGGGCCCGCGCCAGCACGTCAGGCAGCGGCCAGAACGGCTCAGGAGCCACGATCCGGACGTCCAGGCCAGCCGTCGCTCCGCCGAGCAGGTACGAGTGCGCCAGGTTGCTGCTCCCGTCGCCGACGAAACTGAGCCGCAGCCCCGCCAGCCCGCCGAAGGCCTCGCTGACGGTCTGGAGATCGGCGAGGATCTGGCACGGGTGGAACTCGTTCGTCAGCGCGTTGATCACGGGGACGGTGCTGGCCGCGGCGAACTCCTCGAGCCGGTCCTGGCCGAACGTGCGCCAGGCCACCGCGGCAACCTGCCTGCTGAGCACCCGCGCGGTGTCGCCGATCGACTCGCCGCGTGACTGGTGCGTCGAGGCCATGTCGAGGACGAGCGGGTTCCCGCCTAGCTCGGCGATGCCGACCGCGAACGAGACCCTGGTCCGCAGGGACGCCTTGTCGAGCAGCAGCGCGACACTGCGCGGGCCGGCCAGCGGCTTCCAGCGGTATCTGTCCGCCTTCATCGACGCGGCCAGCCGCAGGATCTCGTCCTGCTCGGCCGGCGTGAGGTCGTCGTCCCTCAGGAAGTGCCTGACCGGCACGCTCAGGGGCCCGGCCTCGCGGCCGGCGTCGCCGCGGTCCGGCAGGCCGACCAGTCCACTGGCTGGTGCTCCCATCACGAAACCTGCCCGGCCAGCGCGGCGGCCTCAGTGAGGATCCCCGGCAGCGCCTCGGTGAAGGACCTGGCCTGGCCGTCACTGAGCACCAGCGGCGGAGCGAGCCTGATCGCGTCCGGCTGGACCGCGTTGACCAGGAACCCGGCCTGCCGCGCCGCGGCCTCGACCGAGGCGGCAACCGGCTTGGTCAGGGCAATGGCGAGCCAGAGGCCGCTGCCGCGGACGCCAGCGACCAGCGGGTGACCGGTGGCCGCGATTCCGGCCGACAGTGCGGCGCCGACCTCCGCGACGTGAGCGAGCAGCCCGTCGCGCTCGATCGTGTCGAGCACCGCGAGCGCGGCCGCGCAGGCGATCGGGTTGCCGCCGAAGGTGCTGCCGTGGTCACCGCGGCTGAACCCGGACCCGGCCGCCCCGATGCCGATGCACGCGCCGATCGGCAGCCCGCCGCCGAGTCCCTTGGCCAGCGTGATGACGTCGGGCAGGATCCCCTCGGCCTGGCAGGCGAACCACGCTCCGGTGCGCCCGATGCCGCTCTGGATCTCGTCGAGCACGAGCAGCGCCCCGCTTGCGTCGCACGCCGCCCGTGCTGCCTTCAGGTACCCGGCGGGCGCCGGCACGACCCCGCCCTCGCCGAGGCACGGCTCGAGGAAGACGCCGGCGCAGTCCGGTCCGATCGCGGCGGCCAGCGCATCGGCGTCCCCGTAGGGAACAAACCGAACGTCAACCCCGAAGGGCGCAAACGGTTCCCTGATCGAGCTCTTTCCGGTCAGGCTGAGCGATCCCATCGTCCGCCCATGGAACCCGCCCTCGGCGGCGACGAACACCGGCCGGCCGGCGCCCTGCATGCGGCGGACCAGCTTGACCGCTGCCTCGTTGGCCTCGGTGCCCGAGTTCGCGAAGAACACCCGGCCGTCCGCGCCGAGCAGGCCGAGCAGCCGTTCGGCCAGCGCCACCTGACCCTCGTGCAAGTACAGGTTCGAGATGTGCGCGAGCCGCCCGGCCTGCTCGCTGACCGCCGCGACGAGCGCCGGGTGCGCGTGCCCCAGCGCGCTGACCGCGATCCCGCCGAGCAGGTCGAGATAGGAGTTGCCGTCCACGTCCCAGACCACGCAGCCCTCGCCGCGGGCCAGGGCGATCGGCGGCGTGCCGTAGTTCGGCATCAGCGCAGCTGCGTAGCGCTCCCTGAGCGAGCCGGTCGCTGTCGTGCTGGTCGCTGCTGTCATGCTGCCCTCTGCTCTCCGTCCGGCACGACCATGGTGCCGATCCCCGAGTCGGTGAAAATCTCCAGCAGAACGGCGTGCGGCAGCCGTCCGTCGAGCACGTGCGCCTGCGGCACGCCGCCGCGGACAGCGGTCAGGCAGGCCTCCATCTTCGGGATCATGCCGTCGCTCAGCTGCGGGATCATCGCGGCCAGCTCGCTCACGGTCAGCTCGCTGATCACTTGCGGCGGCCGGCTGCCTGCGGCCGACGAGGCTCCGTCCGGGCTGGCTGGCTGGCCGGCCGCCGCCGCCGCCGAGCCAGGCCAGTTCGCGTAGAGGCCGGCCACGTCGGTCAGCATCACGAGCTTCACGGCGCCGAGCGCCACCGCCAGCGCGGCGGCCGCGGTGTCGGCGTTGACATTGAGTACCTCGCCCGAGTCGGTGCGCGCCACGGTCGAGAGCACGGGGATCCTGCCGTCGGCGATCAGCGCGCTTACCGCTCCCGGGTTCACCGATTCGACCTCGCCGACGTGGCCGATGTCGACGATCTCGCCGTCGTCGGTGGTGGCCACGACCCGGCGGGCGGTCAGCAGGTGCGCGTCCTCGCCCGACATCCCGACGGCGAACGGCCCGTGCCTGTTGATCAGTCCGACGACGTCCCTGTTCACCTGGCCGGTCAGCACCATCCTGACCACTTCCATGGCCTCCGGCGTGGTGACCCGCAGCCCGGCCCTGAACGTCGACTCCATGCCGAGCCGGTCCAGGTGCGCGTTGATCTGCGGGCCGCCGCCGTGCACGACGACCGGGCGAAGGCCGGCATACCGCAGGAACACCACGTCCTGCGCGAACGCGATCCGCAGCGCCTCGTCGGTCATGGCATGGCCGCCGTACTTGATCACGACGACCTGGCCGTGGAAGCGCTCCAGCCACGGCAGCGCCTCGATCAGGGTCGCGGCCTTGGCCAGCGCGCCGGCATGCTCCTGCTCGGCCGGCCCAGGGGGACGACCCCCAGGTACCTCCCGCTCGGCGATCATGTCGAGTACGCGGAGTTCTCGTGTACGTAGGCCGCGGTCAGGTCGGTGGTCAGGACAGTGGCCGTGGCCTGGCCCGCCGACAGGTCGACCGTCACGGTTACGTCCCGCGGCCGCAGGCTGACGGCCGACCGGTCGGTCCCCGGGGCTCCGTTCTGGCAGACCCAGACCCCGTTGATCGCCACGTTGAGCTCGTCCGGCTCGAAGTCGGCGCTGGTCGTGCCGACCGCGGCAAGCACCCGGCCCCAGTTCGGGTCCTCGCCGGCCACCGCGCACTTGAACAGGTTGCACCGGGCGATGGCGCGGCCGACGGCGAGTGCGTCGTCCTCGCTGGCCGCGCCGGTCACCTCGATGGTGATCGCCTTGGTCGCGCCTTCGGCGTCGAGCATCAGCTGGTGGGCCAGGTCGTCGCAGGCAGCCGTCAGCAGCTCGGTGAACTCGGTCAGATCGGGCCGCTGGCCGGAGGCGCCGCTGGCGAGGAGCAGGACGGTGTCGTTAGTCGACATGCAGCCGTCGGAGTCCAGCCGGTCGAACGTCGTGCGCACCGATCCGCGCAGTGCCTTGTCTAGCTCGCTGGCCGTCAGGTCCGCATCGGTGCTGAGCACGACGATCATGGTCGCGAGCGCCGGCGCCAGCATCGCGGCGCCCTTGGCCATCCCGCCGATCTGGTAGCCGCCGCCCTGGATGGTGCAGGTCTTGGGGACGGTGTCCGTCGTCATGATGGCGGTCGCGGCCGATTGCCCGCCCGCAGCCGACGCCGAGGCCGCTGCGGCATCGAGGCCGACCAGCAGCCGGTGCATCGGCAGCCGCTCGCCGATCAGCCCGGTCGAGCAGACCGCGATCTCGCCGGGCTGCACCGAGAGCAGCTTCGCGAGGTGCTCGGCGGTCTGACTGGTGTCGGCATACCCGTCCGGCCCGGTACAGGCATTGGCGCCGCCCGAGTTGAGTGCGACCGCCCGGATCTGGCCGCCTGCTAGCGTCTGCTGGCTCCAGCGGACCGGTGCGGCCTTAACCCGGTTCGACGTGAAGACGCCCGCGGCAGCCGCCGAGGGCCCGTCGTTGATCACGACCGCCACGTCAGGGCTGCCCGACGCCTTGATCCCGGCCGCGACTCCTGCCGCGCGGAAACCGAGCGGTCCTGTGACACTCATGGCGCTACTCCGATCGAGGTCAGACCTGCTGTCTCCGGCAGGCCGAGCATGAGATTGGCGTTCTGGATGGCCTGGCCGGCGGCGCCCTTGCCGAGATTGTCGATCGCGGCCACGACCGTCGCCCGTCCGGTCCGCGGATCCGCGGCGGCCTGCACGTGCACGCCGTTAGAGCCGGCCACCGCGGCGGTGCCCGGCCACCGGCCGTCGGGCAGGACGGTGATGAAAGGCTCGCCGCCGTACGCGTCGGCCAGCGCCGCTCGCAGCGCGGAGGTGCCGGCTCCGCCAGCGCCGGTGACGGCCGTGCCAGTTGCGGCCGAGCCCGTGGCGGCCGTACCAGTTGCGGCCGTGCCAGTTGCGGCCGTACCCGCTGCGGCCGGGACCAGCCGAGCCGTGCAGGTGGCGAGGATGCCGCGCGGCATCGGCGCGAGCATCGGCGTGAACGACACGCGAGCCGGGCGCCCGCCAGCCGCCTCGGTCAGCGCCTGCTCGATCTCGGGCGTGTGCCGGTGTGCGCCGCCTGCCTGGTACGCCGAGACCGAGCCCATCACCTCGCTGCCGAGCAAGTCGGCCCGCAGCGACCGGCCAGCGCCTGAGGTTCCCGACACGGCCACCACGACGACATCATCGGCGGCGATCAGGCCGGCCGCTACCAGCGGGGCCAGGGCCACCATCGCCGCCGTCGCGTAGCAGCCAGGTGCGGCGACCCTGCGCGCGCCGCGGATCAGGGGCCGCGCCCCCGGCAGCTCGGGCAGCCCGGTCACCCAGCAGCCAGGATGGTCGCCGCCGTAATGCCTCGTCCAGTCCGCCGGGTCCGCGAGCCGGAAGTCTGGTCCGAGGTCGACGACCGCGACGTCATCGTCCAGGCCGACCGCGACCGGCGCGGACTGACCGCTCGGCAGGGCCAGGAAGACGAGGTCGGCGTCGGCCTCCTTGACCGCGCTGTGCGGCTCGAAGGTCAGGTTCGCGAGAGTGGGATGACCGGCCAGGTTGGGATGCAGGTCGGCAACGGATTTCCCCGCGCTGCTGTCAGCCGTGGCCATCGCCAGCTCAAGGCTGGGATGCCCGCTGACCAGCCGCAGCAGCTCACCTCCGGCGTACCCGCTCGCGCCGACCACCGCGACCCGCATGGACTTCGACCCCTCACCCAGACCCTTTCGAATTATTATGCATGATCATGTTTGTATATGCAAAGACTGGCGAGCTGACATGATCACGGAAGCCTCTCTGAGGCCTGCGCCGATTGGTTTCCGTGATCACGGCTCGTATCGGCGGCGGCAGCAGCCGCAGGTTGCGGCTTGATTGCGGGTTGGCCTAATACCGGGCGAACCGGCGAGTTCGCCGTACGGACTGACGGCGCCAGACGGCATGATGTTGTCCGCGCAGGAAGGAGATGCCATGCAGCCCTGCGGATCGGTGAGCCGGGCCGGAAGGCAGGCGCGCACCAGGACGGGGGGCATCCTCATGCTCGTCCTGCTGCTGACGGCGGCCGCCGGGTGCAGCCATAGCGGCTCGCCGTCTTCCGGCGCGGCGACGGTCACATCCTGCGGGACAGCGAAGACCGCAGCGGACGTCCCCGTGAAGGTCGAGGTGGCCCGCGGCCACGTGGCGTGCGGCACCGCCAAGTCGGTCGAGGCCGACTACGCCAAGGCGATCAGGTCCGGCAAGGCGCCGGGCAACGGCGGCGGCGGCCCGGTCAAGGTCAAGGGATGGACCTGCCAGGGCTTCGCCACGCCGACCGTCCTGCACACTGGCAAGGCATCCAAGTGCGTCAGGGACGGCGACGAGATACTCGAGATCCTCCCGCCGCCGCCATCGCCTTCAGCTTCGTAGCGGCCCGCCCGGCCTGCCCGGGTGGCAGCCCCCCCGCGAGCCGGCGCGCTAGTCGGCCCGCAGCCGCGCTAGCCGGCCGCCGAGACGCTGCCGCGCAGCACGGCGCCGGTCAGCCGGCCCGCTGAGGCAACTGCCGCGTCCCTGGCCACCGCCACCTCGTCGTCGGTCAGCGTGCGGTCCGGTGCCCTGAAGCGCAGCGTGTAGGCGAGCGACTTTCGCCCGCGGCCAACCTGCTCGCCGGTGTAGACGTCGAACAGGCGCACGTCCTCGAGCAGCACCTCGCGGCCCGCTGCCGCGGCGCCGGCCACCAGCGCCGCCTGCACCTTGGCCGCCGGTACCGCCTCGTCCACGACCAGCGCGACATCCTGGCTCGCGACCGGGTAGGTCGAGATGACCGGAGCCTGAACCGGAGGCAGATCTGCTGCGGCGCGCTCGATCAGGGACAGGTCGAGCTCGACCGCACAGGTCCTCGGCGGGAGCCGGAACTCGCTGATGACCCTAGGGTGCAGCTCGCCAGCGAAACCGACCGTTACCGGCTCTCCGCCCGTCGTGATCGAGCCTGGTCCTGGCTCGATCACGAACTCCGCGCTCCGCCCCGGATGCCACGGCGCGCACTGGCCGGCCTGGACCGAGTAGGGCACCCGGCTGGTCCGCAGCACGATATGCGCGGCCTCGATCGCGTCGTGGAAACTGGCCGGCCTGCCATCGCCCCACCAGCCCGGCCTATCCCGGTGGCCGGTCAGCACCATGCCGACCAGCCGGGGCTGATCGGGCAGCGCCCGCTCCAGCTCCGCGATCTCTTCAGGAGTCGGTCCGCGGTCGACCGGCAGGATCGGCGCGACCCGGCTCGGGGCGCCGGTGCCCGGATGACCGTTGGCCCCGCCACCGCCCGCGGTATCCTCCTTGCTCCTGGCCACGTTCCCGATCTCGAACAGGGACAGGTCCGCGAATCCGCGCCCGACGTTACGGCCGGCCACCCGGAGCAGGCCGGGCAGCAGCGTAGTGCGAAGCTGCGGTTCCTCGTCCCTGATCGGGTTGGCCAGCAGGACGGCTCGCCGCCTCGGATCCTCGGGCGGCAGCTGGAGCCGGTCGAAATCGGCCGCCGAGCCGAACGCGCTGCTCGGCACCTCGACATAGCCGCCCCCGGCGAGGGCGCGCGCGATCGCGCCGCGCAGCCGCTGCGCGGCCGTCCTGCCCTTGCCGGCGGTGGCTCGCGGCATCGCGATGCCGACCTTCTCGTATCCTTCGAGCCTGATGACTTCCTCGGCCAGGTCGTTCGGGTCGGCCAGGTCAGGCCGCCAGGACGGCGGGGTGACGGTCAGCAGGTCGCGGCCGCCGGGCGTGGCCTCGCTGCGGCCACCGAGCTCGACCGTGCAGCCGACCTCCCGCAGCCTGCGCACCACGGTGTCAGTCCCGTAGGCCGTGCCGGCTACCCGGTCCGGATGGTCGGCGGCGATGACGATCGTCACCGGCTCGACCGGCTCGACCGCGAGCGTGTAACCGGGCGCGACGGTTCCGCCGCCAAGCTCAGCCAGCATCGCGGCGGCCTTCGCCGAGGCGCGGATCGGAAGCTCGTAGTCGACACCGCGCTCGAACCGTGCGGACGCCTGGCTGAAGAGCCGGTGCCTGCGGCTCATCCTGGCCACGCCGGGCGCGCTGAAATGCGCGGCCTCGATGACCAGGTCGGTGGAGCTCTCGCTGACCTCGGTGGCCAGCCCGCCCATCGTCCCGGCCAGCCCGATCGGGCCGGACGAGTCGGTGATCGCGATGTCGTCGGGATCGAGTGCGCGGACAACGTGATCCAGGGTCTCGAGCCGCTCGCCCTCCCGCGCCCGCCGCACCACGATCGGGCCGTCGAGCGCGGACCGGTCGAAGGCATGCATCGGCTGGCCGAGCTCGAGCATCAGGTAGTTCGTGACGTCGACGGCCAGCGAGACACTGCGCGTATCGGCCCGGGCCAGCCTGACCCGCATGGCCAGCGGGGTCGGCCTGGCCGGGTCGATCCCGCGCACCTCGCGCAGCGCGAAGCGGTCGCAGGCGGTCGGGTCGGCGATGCTCGCCGGGTACACCTCCCCGCGGCCGGGATCGGCGACCCAGGCGGGCAGGTCAGCCTCGGCCGGATCGGCGTACGCGACGCCGAACGCGCTCGCCAGTTCCCTGGCCATCCCCCTGATCGACAGAGCGTGCCCCTTGTCGGGGGTCACGTTGACGTCGAGGACGATGTCGCGCAGCCCGGCGTAGCTGACGAAGTCGGCACCAACCGGCGCGTCGGGCGGCAGCACCATGATCCCGGTGTGGTCGTCGCCCAGTCCGAGCTCGGCCGCCGAGCAGATCATGCCGTCTGACTCCCGGCCGTAGCGCTTGCTGACACCGATCTCGAAGCCGCCCGGCAGCACGGCGCCAGGCAAGGCGAGCGGCACCAGGTCGCCGGCCGCGAAGTTGACCGCGCCGCAGATCACGCTGCGCTCAGCGTCCGGCCCGGCTGTGCTGGCCCGGGGGGACGACCCCCCGGAGTCCCCCGCGGTGCTAACGCGGCAGTACCTGATCGGCTTCTTGTGGCCGGTCAGGTTTTCGATTTCCAGCACGCGCGCGACTGCCACGTCGCTGATGTCGTGCCCGACCTGCTCGATGGACTCGATCTCGAGTCCGATCCCGGTCAGCCGCCGCGCGACCTCGCCGACGTCGACCGGCTCGGGCAGCGGCGCGTAGGTGAGCAGCCAGGAAAGCGGTACCAGCATTACGCCTCCATACCGAACGCCGAGCTGAATCTGACGTCGCCCTCGATCGCGTCCCTGATGTCGGTCAGGCCGTTCCTGATCATCAGAGACCGCTCGATGCCGAGGCCGAACGCGAAGCCGCTGTACCGGTCGGGGTCGATGCCGCACGCGACCAGCACGCGCGGGTTGACCATGCCGCAGCCGGCGATCTCGATCCAGCCCTGTGACTTGCAGACGCGGCACGGCGGCGCGCCCGGCTTGGTGGACTCGCCGCGGCAGACATGGCATTCCATCGACACGTCGGCGGACGGCTCGGTGAACGGGAAGAAGTCCGGCCGCAACCTGGTCCGCAGGCCCTCGCCGAACATCGCGTCGACGAAGGCCGTGATGGCACCGCGCAGGTCAGCCATGGTCAGGCCCTCGTCGACGGCCAGCCCCTCGATCTGGTGGAACACCGGGCTGTGCGTCGCGTCGAGCGCGTCACTTCGGAAGCATTTGCCGGGGCTCACCACGTACAGCGGCAGCGGCCTGGTCAGCATGGCCCGGATCTGGACCGGCGAGGTGTGCGTGCGCAGCACCAGGCCCGACCGCGGTGCTGGCCCGGGGGGGCGACCCCCCGTATCGCCGCGCGGTGCTGGCCCGGGGGGGCGACCCCCCGTATCCCCCCGCGGTGCTGGCCCGGGGGGGCGACCCCCCGTATCGCCCCGCGACCCGCCAGGATCGGCGACGAAGAACGTGTCCTGCATCTCCCTGGCCGGATGATCAGGCGGGAAGTTGAGGGCGTCGAAGTTGTACCACTCGGCCTCGACCTCCGGCCCCTCGGCGATCTCGTAGCCCATCCCGATGAAGACGTCGGCCAGCCGGTCCGACAAGGTGGCGACCGGATGACGGGCGCCGACTGCAGATATGTCCCACGGCAGGGTCACATCGGCGGTCTCGTCCTGCAGAACCCGGCGGTCACGGTCAGCTTCCAGGTCGGCCTGCCGCGCGGCGAGCGCTTCCTCCAGCTGCTTCTTGGCCACCCCGACCCGGCGGCCGGCCTCGGCTTTCGCCTCGGGGGGAAGCGCGCCGATCTCCGCGCTGGCCAGGGTCAGCGGCGCCTGGCGGCCGCGGTGCGCGACCTCGGCCGCCTTGAGCTCCTTGAAGCTGGCCGCCGCGCCGATGGCGGCGAGCGCTTCGCTGGTCATGCGTTCGACCTCTGCTGGTTCGAGCACGGCCACCCTCACCGGGTCGTATGTGTTGTTCGGTGCGGACATCGGTCCTGTCTCCTTGATGTCACGAGTAACTGCTCGCACCCGCTCCTGCCCGAGCGCCGACCGGCCCGCTGGCACGGGAGTGTCGGCGCGGCTAGGTGCTACGAGCCGACCAGGAAATCGCTAACTGCCCGCCGGTCAGCGCAGATCTGCTCAGCAGTGATCTGGCACGCCGGCGGGCATGGTAAATCGGAACTCCGCCCCGCCGCCTGGTGCCTGCGCTACCGTGATCGACCCGCCGTGCGCCTCTACCAGGCCCTTGACGATGAACAAGCCGAGGCCAGCCCCGCCACGGCGCTTCGCGCGCCAGAACTGACGGAACACCCTGGGCGCGAACTCGGGCGCGATTCCAGGACCCTGGTCGCGGACGGAAACCGCCACGCCAGGCCCGCTTTGGACCAGCGCCGACTCGATCACGGTAGTAACCGTACCAGCACCGTGCCTGACGGCATTCTCAATAAGGTTGGCCAGGATCTGATCGACCTTGTCGACATCCAGCCAGACCTCGGGCAGCTCGCCGGCGACCTCGATCCTGAACCGGTCCTCGAGCTCACCGGCCGCGACTCGACCAGCCACCAGCTTCGCCGCGCGCGCCGCGACATCGACCGGCTCGCGGTGCAGATGCAGCCGCCCGGCTTCGATCCTCGACACGTCAAGCAGTTCGGTGATCAGGCGGGTGACCCGGTCGGCGTCGGCGTTGACGGTCTCGAGCATGGTGCGCTTCTGGTCGTCGGTGAACCGCGGCCACTTGGCCAGCAAGGTCGCCGTGAATCCCTTGACGCTGGTCAGCGGGGACCGCAGCTCGTGCGCGACCGTCGAGACCAGATCGGCCCTGGTCCGCTCGATCCTGGCCCGCTGCTCCGCGCTCCGCAGCGTGATCGTGAGCCGGCGGACGGTACCCGGGTCGTACCGCCATCCGGTTCTCGGGCCGCTGCCGCGTGGCTCGCGCAGGTAACCGATCGTGACGAGCAGCTCCGTGCCGTCGGTCAGGTAGAGCGAGCGCTCAGGATGCCTCGTCCGGATCGAGAGCCCGTCGTACGGCCGTGACTGCTGCCACCAGCAGCGGCCCTCGGTGTCAGCGAGTGGCAGCGCGGCGGGCAGTTCGGTGCCGATGGCCTGATCCGCGCTGACGCCGGTCAGCCGTTCCGCGGCCCGGTTGAAGATGATGATCCGGCCGCACTGGTCGGCGACGACCAGGCCGTCGGGCAGCTCGTCCGCGCTCAGCAGGTCATTGGGCCTGATCACCGTGCCAGGCCGCCGGGGGCCGAGCGCTGGACCAGTGCTCGCGGACATCGCGTTCACTCGCCGGTCCACATCGGACTGCCGCCCCCACCCGCCCAGCGCCGCCCCGGCATGCACGACCCGCCGACCGGGGTCCGGGGGTTAACCGTCGGTCGGCAGCTGCCGCGTCACGGCCTTGCGATCCCGTGACCCGACCAGGTGCCGGTCATGACGCAACGTGATCAGAGCCTAGCGCGTTAGCGGGACTGCGCGGCACCCCCATATTGGGCGCGCGCCGAGGCGTACAGGCAGACGGCCGCCGCGGCGGCCAGGTTCAGGCTTTCCGCCTGGCCGTAGATGGGGACCGAGACGGCCTCGTCGGCCTGCGCAACCAGGTCGGCGGGCAGGCCCCACGCCTCGTTGCCGAACAGCCACGCGGTCGGCTGGCCAAGCCGGCCGACCCGGTCGAGATCGTCGAGCCCGAGCGCTGCGCTGCCGTCTGCGGCCAGCACGGCCAGCCCGGCCCGGCGCAGCTCGCTGACGGCCTGGGTGACCGAGACGCCGAGCACGAGCGGCAGGTGAAACAGCGAGCCGGCCGACGAACGCACGCACTTGCTGTTGTACGGGTCAACGGAGGCGTCGGCGAAGATCACACCCTGCGCCCCAGCCGCATCAGCCGTCCGCAGCACGGTGCCCGCGTTGCCCGGGTCCCTGACGTTCGCGAGTACCACGACCAGCCGGGGCTCGGCAGCGACCAGCTCGGTGAGCGGCACGTCGATGAACGGGCAGACAGCAAGCAGGCCCTGCGGGGTGACCGTCTGCGCGAGTTCCGCCATAACCTCGCCGCTGACCTCGTGCACCGGCGCTCCGGTAGCGGCGACGGCGCGGACCAGCTCGGCGTGCCGCGACCGGGCCGGACTGGTGACGAAGAGCTCGGTTATCCCGCCGCTGCGGCCCATCGCTTCCCTGACCGCCTGCGGTCCCTCGGCCAGGAACAGCCTCGACCGTTCCCGCAGTGCCCGCTTGGCCAGCGACCTCGCCATCCTGACCCGCGGTGACCGGGTACTGGTAACCATGGCCCCCTGCCCGACCTGGTCTGGACATGACGATCGCGAAGGACTTCCCTGCGCGGGCGATGAGCTGAACCCGCCGATGAAATCCTTCGCGATCATGAACCTTTGCTAGGCGGCCGCCGCGTTCACGTCATCGGGGAGGGCCTTGCGGGCAACCTCGACCAGCGCGCTGAACGCGGCCGGATCGGCAACGGCAAGCTCGGCCAGCATCTTGCGGTCAACGTCGACGCCAGCGGTCTTCAGGCCCTGGATGAACCTGTTGTAGGTGATCCCCTCGGCCCGTGCGGCCGCGTTGATGCGCTGGATCCACAGCCTGCGGAAGGCGCCCTTGCGATCCTTGCGGTCGCGGTAGGCATAGGTCATGGAGTGCAGCGACTGCTCCTTGGCCTTGCGATACAGCCTGGACCGCTGGCCCCGGTATCCGCTCGCCCGCTCCAGGACGACCCTGCGCTTCTTGTGGGCATTGACAGCCCGCTTTACGCGTGCCATGTGTTCGACTCCCTCACGTCGGACCGGGTCACTTGCCCAGCAACTTCTTCATCTTCTTGGCGTCAGCAGGCGCGAGCGTCACGTAGCCCGCCAGGCGGCGGGTCGTCGTGCTCGGCTTGTGCTCAAGGTAGTGAGCTCGATTTGCCCGGCGACGGATCACCTTGCCGGTGCCCGTGAGGCGGAACCGCTTCTTGGCACCGCTGTGCGTCTTCATCTTCGGCATGTCGCCGCATCCCTCGTTCCCTGCGTGCCTGCGGCACGCGTCCTGTGTCGGCCCGCCGACGAAGTGTCAGGCGGGCACAAACTCGATCTCCCGGCAGCTGGCCCGTCAGCCTCCGGTCTCCGATCCGGCCGAGCCCGGCGCGTCGGGCTTGGCCCGAGGTGACGGGACCGGGCTGGCCTCACCGGGCTTGGCGGCCGCAGGCCGTGGCGCGCTCGGCTTCGGCGGAGCCGGCCTCGCCGCACCCGACGGACCCGGCTTCGGCGCGGCCGGCCTGGCCGCACCCGACGGACCCGGCTTGGGCGCGGCGGGCTTCGCCGCTCCGGCCGCCGGCCCAGGCTTCGGCGCGGACGACGCCGCAGGCCTCGCGGCCCCGCCGGACGGTGCGGGTCCCGGCCGGGCGGACGAGCCGCCGGCCAGAGCGGGTCCTGGTCGGGCCGCAGCGCTGCTACCGGAGCCCGGGCCTGGCCGGGCGGCGGAGCTGCCGGCCGTGGACGATCCTGGCCTGGACCCCGGCCGACTCGCGGACTGGCTCGACGGCGCCTGCTGGGCGGATCCGGGCGCCGACGTGTGGCTCGGCCTCGATGCGGCGGGTAGCGTCGCGCTCGGCTCGGCCCGGCGGATGAAAGTGGGCTGCGCCGCCTCGGGCGCCTGGTCGGACGCCGGGCTCGCGGTCGCCGGGCCGGAAGAAGCCGGCCTGCTCGCAGGAGCCGCCGAGGCCGCGGCCGCAACCGGACGCGGAGCGGCCACTGTCGCGCCGACCCGGTCATCGTCCGGTCCGCTCGCCGAAGCGGGAGCCGCTGCCCTGGCGCTGGCCCGGTCAGGACCACGGACCGCCTTGGTGTCGGCCTTCTTGCGGTGCGGCCCGATGACCATGATCATGTTCCGGCCGTCCTGCTTGGGCGCTGACTCGACGAAGCCGAGCTCCTCGACGTCACCGGCGAGTCGCTGCAGCAGCTTGTACCCGAGTTCGGGCCGGGACTGCTCGCGTCCGCGGAACATGATCGTCACCTTGACCTTGTCGCCCTGCCGCAGGAACCGCTCGACGTGGCCCTTCTTGGTGCCGTAGTCGTGCGGGTCGATCTTCGGCCGGATCTTGATCTCCTTGATGACCGTCTGCGCCTGGTTCTTGCGCGATTCCCGGGCCTTGAGCGCCGACTCGTACTTGAACTTGCCGAAATCCATGAGCTTGCAGACCGGCGGCCGTGCCGTCGGCGCAACTTCGACGAGGTCGAGATCGGACTCCTGAGCCAGCCGTAGCGCGTCGGTGATCGATACGATCCCGACCTGCTCGCCCGACGGGCCTACGAGACGAACTTCAGGTACCCGGATACGGTCGTTGATTCGAGGTTCAGTGCTGATGTGACCTCCAACGTCACTTCGTTCCTGACCGGGGACCATCCCTGGTCAGGCAGGTCGCGTGCTCGCCGTGAATGCAGAAAGCCCCGCACGGCTTGCATGCGGGGCCACCACGGACACGGCGATCGCCACAGGCTCGCGCCTGCGCAGCTTCGCCACGCAACGTCCCGGCGCTGGGTCGCGTTGAGCGCCAGCCCGGATCGCCGGCCTGCGCCAGCCAGCCGAACAGGCTGCCTGACTACTACCCGCCAGCGGGGCGGCGCCAACGGCGTCGCGGAGCTGACAAGGTGGGAGGTGGCCGAGGTGGTCCTCCGCTTACGGCCCGGCGCGCTGCGCCGAACCTTAAGTTCTCCCAGTAAGAGTAGCGCATCCTGCCGGGTCAGTCGTAGCCGCTGCGCCGGACCGGCTGCTGCCTGGAGGACGCTGCGCCACCTTGACGGTCAGCCGTCAGCGAACCTGGGTTATTTCCGGCCGCCGGGTCCGGGCAATCGTGGTGCTCCGGCCAGCGCCGCCGCGACCGCCGCTCCGACCGCGCGGGTGGCCGGCGGCGGGAACGCGTTCCCGACCACTGGTCTTGCGGCCGGCGAACTCCCACGAGTCAGGAAAGCCCTGCAGCCTGGCGACCATCCGGGTGGTCAGCCGGGGTGCGGCGCCGACCGGGAACAGCGCGTCAGGCGCTTCGTCGGCGATACCCAGGCCGTCGACCCCCAGCTGACGCCACGCCGCCCTGGCCCGCGTCGGGCCGAGATCGGGACCGCCGTGCTTCCTGCTTCCGCCGACGATCGTGGGCGCGATCGCGGCGGCGCGGGTCGCCCATGGCAGTGCGCCCGGCCACCCGCTCGCTGCCCATCAGGTCAGCGAGCGACTCGCCACGGTCGGCGGCCGCGTCGCCGATGGCTCTGGCCAGCGGTAGCCGGCCGCCCACGGCTGCCTGAGCGCCACCAGGACGAGCCGCGGCCGCAGCTGCCGAACGCTGTGCTCGCTCGCCTGCACGAGCTGTCACCAGGTCTGATAGCCGAGCTCACGCAGTGTGGCGACGACCTGCGCCCGGTAGCCGTCGAACCGGCCGGCAGCGAGCCCGCGCACGTTCTCGAGCAGGACAACGCGCGGACCGATCTGCCGGGCAAGCCGGAGCGCCTCGGGGAACAGGTCACGCTCGTCCGCCGCGCCCAGCTGGCGCCCCGCCACCGAAAACGGCGGGCAGGGGACTCCCCCTGCTAGCAGGTCGACACCGCGGAACTCCGCCCCGTCGACGTCGGCCACGTCCGCCTCGATGATCTTCCAGCGCGAACCCCGGTTCCGGCGCAGGGTCTCGCAGGCGTCGGCGTCGATCTCCACCGCGGCCGTGTGCCCGAAGCCGGCCTGCTCCAGCCCAAGTGCCTGACCACCAGCGCCCGCGCAGATCTCCACGCAGGTCAGTGTTGTCACCGCCCGGTTGTCACCGCCCGGTTGTCACCGGCCCGGTTGTCATCGGCCCGGTTGTCACTGGCGCGGTTGTCACTGGCGCGGGGTCCGTCATCGGGTCAGGTCCGTCATTGGCACTCCAGCGGTCGGATCACGCTCGACTGTGCCGCCAAATCCGGACGCCCCGCCCCGCGCCACGCCGCCGCGGGCCGCGCAGCGGGCCGACGTGGGACGCGGCATCCCGGCGGCCTGCCTCGCTAGGTAACAGCCGGCCACGTCGAAGCAGAGACCGACATCCTCAGCGACGATGCGCAGGCCGGCTCACTCAGCCGGCCGGCCGGCTCGCCTGGTCAGCTCGGCCAGGCCCGCCTGCCGCATCTCACCGACGGGTGCAGGCCTGCCGGTCATCAGCTCGACCTGCAGCGCGGCCTGGTGCAGCAGCAGGTCAAACCCGCCGACCACGGTGGCGCCGGCTCTCCTGGCCGCGGCGGCCAGCGCCGTCGGCCACGGGTGGTAGACCACGTCGAAGACCAGCCTCGGCACGGGGACCAGCTGAGTGATAATCCGGGCCGCAAGATCGGCGGCGCCAGCCGGGACAGTGGAGATAACCAGGCGGGCCTCGGTCAGTGCGGGGAAGTCCAGCGGTCGGACCGTCACGGCCAGGCCGAGCCGGTCAGCCGCCGCGAGCAGGTCCCCCGCCCTGGCCGGCTCCCGGACCGCCACCGTGACGGATCGCTCGCCGAGGTCGCGCAGCGCGGCCAGCGCGGCGCACGCGGTCGCGCCGGCGCCGAGGATCAGAGCCGGCCCGGCCGGGCCACCCTGGCCCGCCTCGACGCCGTGCTCGGCCAGAGCGCGAACCATGCCGGGGGCGTCGGTGTTGTAGCCGAGCCGCTGAGCGGCCGCGAACACCACCGTGTTGGCACCGCCCACCTCGGTGACGAGCGGCTCGATCCGGTCGAGCAGCGGGAGCACGGCCCGTTTCAGCGGCATGGTGAGTGACAGGCCGGCCCAGTCCGGCCCGCATCGGTCGAGCAGTCCCGGCAGGCCGGCTTCGTCGCACTCGATCGCCTCGTAGCGCCACCAGGTCAGGCCGAGCGCCGCGTAGGCCGCGGTGTGCAGGACCGGCGACAGCGAATGGCTGACCGGCGCGCCGAGCACGGCCACCCGGACCCTCCGCCGGTCGTCCGTGCTCAGCCCTGGAACGTCCGCTGCCATTGCTGGAACTGCGAGTATCTGGCGGTGAAGTGCGACACGTACGGCTTATGCCGCAAGTCGGTGATGAAGTACAGCCACGGGCCATGCGGTGGATGCAGTGCCGCCTTAATGGCATCCAGGCTCGGGCTGCCGATCGGGCCCGGCGGCAGGCCGGTATGGATATAGGTGTTATAGGGCGTGTCTTTCTGGACCTGCTTGCTCGTCGCCGCCGCATTCGGCGGGACCGGTATGCCCAAGCCGTAGAAGACAGTGCTGTCGAAGTGCAGCGCCATGCCCTGGCCCAGCCGGTTCCAGGCGACGCGGGCGACCTTCCCGAAGTCGCCAGGGCCGCTCTCGGCCTGCACCATGCTGGCCATGATGAGTACATGCCACGGCGTGGTGTTGACCTTGGCTGCCTCGGTCACCAGGTTGAGCGGGGTGATCCGGTGGTTGAAGTCGCTCACCATCTGCTGCAGGATCTGCAGGGCGGTCTCATTCGGCGTGAAGTCGTAGGTATCAGGGAAGAGGAAGCCTTCCGCGCTTGACCCCGCAGGAGCCCAGGACGGCAGGCCAAGATTCGACGGCGGGTGTTTGATCAGCTGAATGAAAGTATTGGCCGGGATCTTGGTGCTCGCGAACAGTACCTTCGCGATGTCGGCAGCGCGCGCGCCCTCGGGGATCCTGACCTTGATTGCGACCCTGGCCTTCGGGCTGAGGAGGAGCTGCACAGCGAGGGCCGCGTTCATGTGGTGATGCAGGCTGTAGATACCCGGCTGCAGCGCGCCAGGATTGGAAACCTTGTCCGCCGCGCTGTCGAACGGCCGGATGGACATGATCACGCCGTCCTTGACCAGCAGCGGTCCGAGCCCGATCAGTGAGGCGCCGACAGGAACGGCTACCTTCACCGTGCCGGTGCCGGGGCCCGAGTAGTCGCCGTAACGACTATTGATCCAGCGGTTCACGAAGCTGTAGCCGACGGCGGCCACGATGCCGACGATCAGGACCACCACGAAGATCGCCACCGTAACGGCGGCTCTCCCCCGCGCCCCGCGGCGCTTGCGGACGCGGGTACGGCTCCGGCCCCCGCCGCCACCTGAGTCGCCGCCGCCACCTGAGCCGCCGCCGCCGCGGCCAAAGCGCCGCGAGAGCAGGCCGCCGGGCGCGTCGTCGGGCCAGTCGTCGCCGGCCGGATCGTCGTGCCACTCGGCGAAGCCGTCCTGGTCGGTAGCCATGTCCCCGCGTTCCGGCAGGTCCGCCCGGTTGCGGTCCGTCCGCGGCTTGGCCGGCGGCGGACCTGACATCCACCGGATGGTGCCCGAGTCGTGGGTCTTCGATTCCGGCTGACCAGGCTCGTCCTCGTCGTCGGCGCCAAAGGATCCCCGGTCGAGCCGGCGGATTGCTGCGGAATCGTCACCGTAGGAATCGGGCACGGCACGGGGAAAGGCGCCGGAATCCGCCCGGCCGAAGCTGCCCGTGTCCGGGCGCGCGAACGTACCCGACTCGCCCCGGCCAAACGCGCCAGTGTCCGGCTCGGGGAATGATCCCGTCTCCTGGCCGCCGAGCGCCCCTGAGGCGTATGATCCCGGATCCGGCCGGAAAGCCCATCCCGCGTGCGAGCCCGTGTCAGTATCGGGCGGGCTAGCCGGCCCGGAGTCGGGACCAGTCCCGGCCGCTCCGTACTCGCCTGGCCACGGGTTGCTCGAGGTCGAGCCGGTGTCCTGCCCCGGCCCGAGCTCGGCGGGCCGGCGTCCGCCGGCCCGCCGAGACTGACCGTTCGGGTAGTAGGACCCATGCCCTGCGGCCTGGTCGGGGGGATCAAGCGATCCGTACGCCGGCTCCTGGTGCGGGCCTGTTCCGTACGGGTCAAGGCCGGCTTCCTCGCCGTAGCCGGCACCGCCGTACGGATCGGTGCTGCTGGCGTCGGCTCTCTCTGATGCCCGTCCCGTGGAATGACGGCCCCGGCCGGACGGCCGTGGGTCATAGTCGGCCTGGCCCTGGTAGCCGCCCTGCTGGCCATAGCCGGGCTCGCCGTAGCCGGCCTGAGCGCCGTAGCCGCCGGGCTGGGGATAGCCCCCAGGCGCCGGGTAGCGGCCCGGCGGGTCGTAACCGCCGGCGCTGTCAGAGTCAGCCTGCCCGCCGTAGCCGCCGCCGGGTGCGCCATGACCGCCGGTCACGCCGTAGCCGCCGGCCGAGTCGTAACCTGGCTCGCCATAGCCACCCTGACCGTAACCGGGATCGCCGTAACCGGGCTCGCCATAGCCAGGCTCGCCATAGCCAGGCTCGCCATAGGCCCGGTCGCCGTAGCGGGATTCGCCATAACCCGGATCGGCGTAACCGCCTGACCCGCCATATCCGGCGGGCCGGTCGTATCCATCTGGCTCCCCGTAACCGGGCGCCTGCTCGTAACCGTCGGGCCGGCCATAACCATCGCTGGCCTGATACTCATCCGGTCGCCCGTAACCACCGGCCGCATTTCCGCCAGCCCCGTACTCGCCATTCGGGTACTCGCCGGCCGCGTAACTGCCATTCCCGTACTCGCCGGCCGCGTAGCCACCCGCCTGGTACCCGCCGGCACCGGGCTGGTAGCCGGCCGAGCGGTCGTTGTACCCGGCCCGCGGGTCGTAGTCTTCCTCGTCGCCGGGGTCGCGATCGGGTCTGCGCCGGCCGGCGCTACCCGAGTACCCGCCGTCCGCCGTCATGAGCTTCCGCCCTGCCTCGCGCCGACTAGCTCGCCGGGAGGGTTCCCCGTCTGGCGCTCGGCATCGAGCGCTCCCTGAAGCAGCAGTGCCGCGGCAGCCTGGTCGATCACGGTACGGCGCTCCTTGGAATTGCGGCCACCCTGACGTAGCGCGGCATGGGCGATGACTGTGGTGAAACGTTCGTCGACGAGCCTGACTGGCGTAGGCGCGATGATGTCCGCGAGCGCTTCGGCAAAGTCTCGTGCCTGGTCAGCGGCCTGTCCAGCCCTTCCGGAAAGGCTAGTCGGAAGCCCGACGACAATCTCGACCACATGCCGCTCGGTCGCCAGAGATGCAATCTCGGCAAGATCGCCGCGGCCACGGCGCACCGTCGCAAGCGGGCTGGCAAGCAGCCCATCCGGGTCGCAGCCGGCGATCCCGATCCGAGCCGATCCGACGTCAACGCCAAGCCGGACGCCGGTCCTCAATGCGTCTGGCTCCAGGTGCCCGGTGTCAGAAGTGGCACAACTCGGCTGCAGCACGATCTCACGTTACGCTACCTGACGGACCGATGCCGTCAATACTATCCCGAACCGCACTAAACGCCGCCGCGAGTGCCTGCGTCGCCTGCGCACCCGCCGCCGCGCCCCCGCCCTGGGCAATGTCGTCCCGGCCGCCGCCACGGCCGCCGAGCACGGCGGTCGCCGTTCCGATCAGCGAGCCGGCCGCGAGGCCTCGCGCCCTGGCCGCGTCGTTCAGGGCGATCACGACCGCTGGCCGGTCGGCGGGAACTCCGGCGATCACGACAACGCCCGGCCGATCGGCCGGGATCTGACCGCGGACGTCGAGCGCGAGCTTGCGGATGCCGTCAGCTGGCGTGCCGTCCGGCACCTGATGGGCGACGTACGCGACTCCGTTCACGTTGTCGGCCCGCGCGACGAGGTCGGCGGCGACATCCGCGAGCTGCGCCGAGCGCATCCGCGTGATGTCGCGCTCCGCGTCGCGGAGCTTAGCCACGATCCCGGCGATCCGGTCCGGCAGGTCCGCTCGCGGCGCCTTGAGCTGCTCGGTGAGCTGGCTCACCAGCAGGCTTTCCCGGGCGAGGAAGCGGAAGGCGTCGATGCCGACGAGCGCCTCAACGCGCCGGACGCCGGAACCGATCGAGGACTCGCCCAGGATCTTGATCAGGCCCAGCTGGCCCGACCTGGCCACGTGTGTGCCGCCGCACAGCTCACGCGAGTAATCACCCACCTCGACCACCCGGACCTGCTCGCCATACTTCTCCCCGAACAGGGCCAGGGCCCCCATCGCCCGGGCCTCGCTGATCGAGGTACGGAACGCGCGAACGTCGAGGTCGTTGATCAGGATCTCGTTCACCTCGTCCTCGGCGTCAGCGAGCACGGCGGGAGGCACCGCGCCGATCGCGGTGAAGTCGAACCGGAAGCGGCCAGGCGAGTTCTCCGAGCCAGCCTGGGCCGCGGACTCGCCGAGTGCACCGCGGAATGCCCGGTGCACGAGGTGCGTCGCGGTGTGGGACCGGGAGACCGCCCGGCGCCGCTCGATATCGATCTCGGTGTGCACCATGTCGCCGACCGTTATCTGACCGGCTGCGACCCGGCACCGGTGCACGATCAGCCCGGGCACCGGCGCCTGGACGTCGAGCACCTCGACAACCGCCCCGTCGCTCGCGCCGCTGCCCGCCGACCGGATGATGCCCATGTCGGCGAGCTGGCCGCCGCCCTCGGCGTAGCACGGCGTCCGGTCGAGGACGACGTCCACCTCGCTGCCCGCGCCTGCGGCCGGCACCGATGCGCCCGCCTCCAGCAGGCCGATGACGGTTCCGTCGGAGGCGACCTCGTCGTAGCCGGTGAAGACCACCTTGCCGGAGCGCTCGAGGAACTGAGCGAAGACCGAGATGTCGGCGTTGCCGGTCTTCTTCGCCGCGGCGTCGTCCTTGGCCCGCTGGCGCTGCTCCGTCATCAGCCGGCGGAACTCGGTCTCGTCGACGCTCAGGCCCTGCTCGGCCGCCATCTCAAGGGTGAGGTCAATCGGAAAGCCGTAGGTGTCGTGCAGCTGGAACGCCTGGCCCCCGGCCAGCGTCCGCTCGCCCCGCCGGGTCACCTCCTCCACGGCTGCGTCGAAAATCGCGGTGCCGGTCCGCAGCGTGCCCAGGAATGCCGTTTCCTCGGCATCGAGCACGGTGTGGATGTTGGGCGCGTCCCTGATCAGCTCGGGGTACTGGTCGCCGAGCGCGCTGATCGCGACCGACGAGAGCTCGTGCAGATAGCGCTCACCCGACCCGCCGCGGCCGCCGCCGCCGCCGCGCTGGGATCCGGCGAGCAGCCGCAAGTTCCTGACGCTGCGCCGGACGATCCGGCGGAGCACGTAGCCGCGGCCCTCGTTCGACGGGATGACGCCGTCGGCGACGAGCATCACCGACGCCCGCACGTGGTCGGCCACGACGCGAAGCGCAACATCGGTGAGGTGGTCGCGGCCGTACTTCTGCTCGGTCAGCTCGGCGGCTCGCTCGAGCACCTTCCACATCGTGTCGACTTCGTAGATGTTGTCGACGCCCTGGAGCAGCGCCGCCATCCGCTCCAGGCCCATGCCGGTGTCGATGTTGCGCGATGGCAGCGGGCCCTGGGTGTCGAAGTCCACCTTGCTCCGGACCGCGCTGAGCTGGTCCTGCATGAACACCAGGTTCCAGACCTCGAGGTAGCGGTCCTCGTCAGCCTCGGGGCCGCCCTCGCGGCCGTACTCGGGGCCCCGGTCGTAGTAAATCTCCGAGCACGGGCCGCCGGGGCCCGGCACGCCCATGTGCCAGTAGTTGTCAGCCAGGCCACGGCGCTGGATCCGGTCCGCCGGCACGCCGACCAAGTCGTGCCAGATCGAGTACGCCTCGTCGTCGCCGGTATAGACGGTCGCCCAGAGCCTGCTCTCCGGGAACGCGAATCCGCCGTCGGATTCCGGCCTGATCAGCAGCTCCCAGGCCAGCGGGATGGCCTGTTCCTTGAAGTAGTCCCCGAAGGAGAAATTGCCGAGCATCTGGAAGAACGTGGCGTGCCTGGTGGTCTTGCCGACCTCTTCGATGTCCGGCGTCCGCACGCACTTCTGCGCGCTGACAGCGCGGGGAAAGGGCGGCACGCGCTGGCCGAGGAAGTACGGCTTGAAGGGAACCATCCCGGCGTTGACCAGCAGCAGCGTGGGGTCCTCCGCGACCAGGCTGGCCGAGGGGACAACGGTGTGCCCGCGCTGCGCGAAGTAGTCAAGGAAACGGCGGGCGATCTCTGCCGACTCCATCAGCGGCCATCCTTAGGGTTGTCGCTTGCCTGCGGCCCGCGCCGCGGCGCGGGCCTCGCTAGCCTACGAGGGTATTGCCTGAACGGCGGAATGCCGATTCATATGTCGCGGTGCCGGTCCATGTACTCGGCCATCCCGGCACGGACGTCGCGGACGAACGCCGCGGTTCCGGCGCCGCCGCGGGCTGAGGTGCGCGCCGGTACCTGCCGGGCGGGCCCGGAACCTGCCGACCGGCGGCCGAGCGGAGCCAGCAGATCACCACTGGGCAGCAGCGACTTCGCTGCCCTCGTCACCCGCCGGTAGCCGGTGATGCCGAGAACCGCACCGATCCCCAGCCAGACCAGGCGCCTGATCATCGCCGCGCCCGATCCGCCAGCGCTCGATCGGCCCGTGCTTTGTCGACCAGCGCCCGACCGGCCCTTGCCTGATCCGACAGTGCTCGATCCGATAGGGCCCTGACCTGCGCCGTCCCGTTATCG
Organism: Streptosporangiales bacterium; assembly: GCA_017882645.1. Lineage (GTDB taxonomy): Bacteria > Actinomycetota > Actinomycetes > Streptosporangiales > Streptosporangiaceae > Chersky-822. Next base: position 26,081 of record JADGPC010000279.1, read on the forward strand.
GCACGAAGTTCCGCGACCGGGCGGCCAGCCCTGCGAATAGCCATCGCGCGCCGGACCCCGTGGCCGGCCGCGGCCAGGCGCAGCACCGGAGCGCCCAGGCCCGCGGCGATCAGCCGCGTGGTCCCGGCGACAGCGTCCACCTGCTCGGAGAGCTCGGACA
>JADGPC010000280.1 GCA_017882645.1 Streptosporangiales bacterium
ATCCCGCTGCTGGTGCTGATGTTCACCCGGGTGCACAGGGCGTACAGCCGGATCGGCTCGCTGCTCCAGATCGGCCGGATCCCGCCGCCGCCCGAACCGCGGGCGGCCCTGGTCGTCGTCCCCGTCGGCGGGATGTCGCGGCTGACGCAGGAGGGCATCTCCGCGGCCCAGTCCCTCGGCGACGAGGTGATCGCCGTGACGGTCTGCTACACCGACCCGGACGAGACGCGCAGCGATGCCAGCTTCCGCCAGCAGTGGGAGCAATGGAATCCCGGCGTTCCGCTCGTGACGCTGTACACCAGCCACCGGGCGCTGGGGCCGCCGATCGTGGAGTACCTGCGCGCCCTGGAGGCCGAAGACAGGTTCCACCGCATCGTGGTCCTGATCCCCGAGGTCCAGCCGGCCAGGCCGTGGCAGCGGATCCTGCACAACCAGCGCGGCTTCGTGCTCGACCGGGCCATCCAGAACGGCACGGCCAACGTGATCATCTGCCGTCTGCATTTCCAGCGCGCGCTCTGGTCCTCGCCCGAGGAGGAGCCATCCGACCAGCTTCCGTAACGTGACGCCGCGCCGCATCTCCGGCTGACCCCGGCCTAGGCGGGCGCCCATGCCGCGCGCGCACTTTTCCCGACTTCGCGTCAATTCAGCGCCCGATTACCTGCCCGTTGCGAGGTTCGCGCCGCGCTAACTCAGGAGAAGTCGCCGAGGACCGGCCGTTCCTTCCTGGCTACGCCGCGAGTCGGCGCCGAGGCCCCCTCCCCCTTTTTCATGATCGTGGCGTGTTCTCGTGTTGGAGCGCGGTCAACTCGCCACGATCATGAAATGCGGCACCGCGAGCAGCCCAGCCCTTCGCCGCGAGCAGCCCAGACCGCCCGTCACCAGTAAGCTGCGGCTCGCCCTCGAGCTACGGGAACATGGCTTGGCGTTGCGAGCGGAGGACCGGTGAGGATGGACTCGGAAGACGCGCGGCGGCGGCTGGGCGCAGCGCGGGTGGCCAGGCTGGCTACGGTGTCGGCCGACGGACGGCCGCACCTGGTGCCGATCACGTTCGCGGCGGACGGCGATCTCGTGTACACGGCCGTCGACGCCAAGCCCAAGACGACGACGCGGCTGCGGCGGCTGGCCAATATCCGCGGCAACCACCGGGTCGCGGTGCTGGCTGATCATTACGACGAGGACTGGTCGGCGCTGTGGTGGGTCCGCGCCGACGGCGAGGCCGCCATCCTGGATGACCCGGCAGAGATGGCCGGACCGGTCCGGCTGCTCGCCGGCCGCTACCCCCAGTACCGCCACAGCCAGCCGGCCGGGCCGGTCATCGCCATCCGCGTCGACCGCTGGACTGGCTGGTCAGCCAGCTAGATCCGGTCCAGCGTGCCGCGCATCACCTCCTCGACGCGGGCCGTCATCCCGTCGATATCGACCCGTGCGCGGCCGCCGACCTGACGGGGGATGAATCGCTGCCAGGCGTCGCCGTAGGACGCGAGCGCGTGCAGATCCCACCACGGGTCGACCCTGCGGCCGGTCTCGGCCACATAGGCCAGCCGGAACTGCTCGGCCCAGGGCGCCCCGAACAGCACGGCCAGGTTGAGCCGGCAGTGCCCCACGTCGATCGTGGGCGGCCCGGCCGAGGCCGAGCCCCAGTCGACGACGCCGGTGAGCCGCCCGCGTGCCCACAGGAAGTTGAAGTGCTGGAAGTCGCGGTGGATGAAGCATGTCTCCCGCGAGCCCCTGTTCTCCCGCAGCACGCTGATCACCGATTGCCACAGCGCGGGGTCCGACGAAGACTCCGGGGCGGCGAGTCGCGCGGGATCGATCCACCTCTCGAAGGCGGGCGCATCGACCGGAGCGTCATGGATCCTGGCCGCCATGACGGCGATCTGCCGCAGCCAGCGGCCGGGATCCGAGGGCGTCAAGTCGATGTGCCCGGGCACCTTGGTCATCAGGATCGACGGGTGCCCGCCTGAGTCCTCGCCGCCAGGGCAGGCGGCCAGCAGCCCAGGCGCGGCCAGCCCGGCCGCCCCAGCCTGGCCGAGAATCCTGGCCTCGCGCTCGATGAGCTCCCTCGTGCCGTGCTCCGCCACCCGCTCGTACTGGCCCCGCTCGTACTGGCGGAGCACGACGACCAGGCGGAGCCCGTCGCGCTCGGCAGTCAGGCCGTGGACGGCCGAGGTGATGCCGCCGGTCATCCGGCGCCAGGCGACCACCCGGAATCCGCGGCCTAGCGCCCGCCCAGCCCACGCGAGCGCCTCCGGCGAAGGGCGCCGCCGCGAGAAGTCGGTCACGCCACTACGACGAGTTTCCGGTCGCCGGGGTCACAGACCCGCAACGGCCGGGATCACCTGGCTGCCGATCACCTCAAGCGGGGTGAGTTCCCATACGTTCGCGACCGCGCCGATCGCGGTGTCGAAGCCGAGCTCGGCGAGCTGGCCGAGGTTGTCGATGATCTCGTTCACCTTCTCGCCCCTGGATCCGACGTCGAAGATGAAGTAGCAGGACTTGCGGATGTCGTCGTAGACCCTGCCCTCGGCGTCGCAGTGCGCGCGCAGCACGTCCAGCTTGCGGGCCAGGTCGGGACCGGGGAACAGGTTGCACGCCTGGGCGTACCGCGCCACGAAGCGCAGCGTCTTCCGCTCCCCGCCGCCGCCGATCATGATCGGCGGGTGCGGCCGGGAGAGGGCCTGCGGGGAGTTCAGCGGCCGCTCAAGGTCGTAATGCGTGCCCCGGTAGGGCGACTCGTCGCCGCTCCACATCTGCAGGCAGATCTGCAGCGTCTCCTCGAGCCGCTCGAATCGCTCGGCGACCGGCGGGAACGGGATGCCGAGTCCTTTCGACTCCTCCTCATTCCACGCGGCTCCGATGCCGAGCCACGCGCGGCCGCCGGAGAGGACGTCCAGCGTGGTCACGATCTTGCCCAGGACGCCGGGGTGCCGGTAGATCGCCCCCGTGACCAGGGTGATCAATTTCGCCCGGGACGTGCAGGCGGCCAGATAACCCAGGGTGGTATAGGCCTCGAGCATCTCGTGCTCGGCCGGCCCCGCTACCGGGATCTGAAAGAAATGGTCCATCACGCTGATGAACTCAAATCCCGCGTCATCGGCGGTGCGAGCCACGGCGGCCAGGTCGGCACCGAGTGTGGAAGGCCCTCCTGGCCAGGTGAAATCGGGAACCTGAAGTCCGAGCTGCATAGTGCGACACTCCTGTCGGTCAGAAGGCGGCCAGCGCCGCGGCCGGGAACACGCGACGTTTCGTCCTGTGCCATCTTGCCGCCGCGGCCAGGCCGGCTGCCTGCCGGGGTACGGCACGCACCGCTTCAGGTTTGGTGCGCCCGCCTACGGGCAGTTGGCCGGGGCAGATTGATTCCAATTACATATCGGGTGCCATTTAGAAATGGTTAGTCCGCAGCAAGGGAGTTATCGGAAATGGCTGGGATGCTGAGAGTCTCCAGGAGCCGCGGCGCTCTGAGTGGAGTGCTGCTCGTACTGCTGGGAATCTGGGGCGGGCTTATCCCGCTCGTCGGACCATATGTCCACTACGCGTATACGCCAGATCATGCCTGGACCTTCACGACGGGCCGGGTCTGGCTGGAGATCCTGCCGGCCGCCGGAACGCTGCTCGGCGGGCTCATCTTGCTGGCCAGCAGGTTCCGGCCGATGGCACTTCTGGGCGCCTCGCTCGCGGCAGCTAGCGGCGCGTGGTTCGCGGTCGGCAGCGCGCTGGCGCCGCTGTGGACGAACACCGTGGCGGCGCAGGGCTTCCCCGTGGGCGGGCACCTGGCCAGGGCCATGGAGCAGATCGGGTACTTCACCGGTCTCGGCGTCGCGATCGTGTGTATCGCATCGGTCGCGCTTGGCCGCCTCTCGCTGGTATCGATCAGGGACGCGACCGCGGCCGAGCGGCCGGCCACGGTCACCAGGCCCGCTGCTACCGACCCGGCGCCTGCCGGTTCCACCGCCGGCACCGGCTCGACCGCTGCGTCCCCGGCCGCCACCGAGCGGGTGCGCGAGCCGGAGCCCGTGCAGGTGAGCAAGCCGGAGCCGGCCAGCGCGCCGATGCGCCGGGTAGCCAGCTCGGCCGCCGCCCCCGCCAGTGACTCGCCGGAGGACAGCGCGGCCACCGGCGAGACGGTCAGCTCCAGCTAGACGGCTAACCGGTCGTAGTCGCACAGCCAGCGCGGCGCTGGCGGAGACGGGACATCGGCTCGTCGCCGCCAGGGCCGCTTCCGGCAGTGTCGAGGCGCACGGAGTGGGGACGCGCTGGCCGACGGCCTGCGTAAAACGCCACGACCATCGCGAGCAGCGCCGCGGCGGCGCCGGCGAGCATGGCGGCGCGATCGCCGGCCGGGCTAGCGGCCCGGTCACCGTGACTGGCCAGCTGCGCCACGGCCGGCAGCAGCACGGCTCCGAACGCTGCCCCGACCTGGCGGCTGGTATTGACGAACCCGCCGACCAGGCCCTGATCGCCGTCAGCGACCCCGCCGCTCGCCGTCACCATGGTCCCGAACGCGGTCCCCGCGGTCCCGAAGCCGACCAGCGTGACGGCCATCAGCAGCGGGCTGTACCGTCCCGTCTCCGGCAGCCTGGAGAGCACGGCGAATCCGGCCGCGGCGACGGCGCTGGTCAGGATCAGGACGTGCCGGATGCCGATCCGGCGGGCCAGCCGGGCACCGAAGGCCCCGGCGGCGAAGCCGACGATTCCCTGCGGCGCGATGGCCAGGCCGGTCTGCAGCGGAGTGTCCCCGAGCACCTGCTGGAAGTACAGGGACAGGACCAGCATCTCGCCCGCGCTCCAGGCGCCGAGCAGCACGTTCATCGCGCCCGCCGTGCGCAGGCTGCCAAGCCGGAGCAGCCGGCCGGGTACGAGCGGATCCGCAAGGCGGCGCTCAACCAGCCAGAACGCGCCGGCCAGGATCACGGCCAGCGCCGCGGCCGCCACGACGGGCGCGGACGTCCAGCCCCTGACGCTGCCCTGCGAGACGGCGTACACGATCGTCGCGACGGCCGCCGTGATCAGGACGGCCCCGGCGGCGTCCAGCCGCCGTGCTGATCGCGGCCGCCGCGACTCGCCCAGCAGCCTCGGCGCCACGACCGCCGCGAGCAGCCCGACCGGCACGTTGACCAGGAACACGGCCCGCCAGCTGGTGAACTGCACGAGCACGCCACCGAGCACCTGGCCGGCGACGAAGCCGACCGAGGCCGTCGCGCCGTACATGCCGAGGGCCCGGTTCCGCGCCGGACCCTCGGCGAAGCTGGTGGTGATCAGCGACAGCGCGGCCGGCGCCGTCAGCGCGGCGCCAGCGCCCTGCACGAAGCGCGAGGCGATCAGGAGCGCGGGGTCGTGCGCCAGCCCGCCGGCCAGCGACGCGGCCGAGAAGACGAGCAGCCCGGTCACGAACATCCGCCGGCGGCCGAACAGGTCAGCGGCCCGCCCGCCCAGGATCAGCAGGCCGCCGAAGGCGATCGCGTAGGCGGTCACGACCCATTGCACGGTCGATGCCGTGAAGCTCAGTTCCCGCTCGATTGAGGGGAGCGCCACGTTCACGATGCTGAAATCCAGCACGACCATGAACGAGGCACACAGGATGAGCAGGAGGGCGAGACGGCCGTGACGGCTGCCGACGGCGGGCCCCTGGTGATCAGCGGCCCGCCGAACGGCGGGCTGAGCGACGGGCTGGTGAAGACGCCGCTGGTGGCGAGCCCGCACATCCGCCTGCTGCGCTAGCCCGTCCCGGACTGAGCCGCCCCGAACCAGGCTGCCCCGAACCAGGCCGCCCCGAACCAGTCTGGCCCAGCGGCGGCGCCGCCGCCGCGCATGCTCACTGCGGTGGGCCGGGCGATGCGAACCGAGCGTGGCGCGGCGAGCGCCCGCCGTTCCGCGTGGTGGTGCTGACGAGGACATGGGCTCCTCTTCCAATACGATACGACTAGTTTTGTAATTGTGCGCTGAAGGATCTAACTACACGGCCAGCGCCGGTATTCCGGCACCGCCCAGCGAGTCGCCGCCTCAGGCTCCGCCCCCGCGCCCAGGCATGCGCGTTCCATGATCGTGGTGAGATGACCGCGCTATGACAAGCGAACCCGCCACGATCCTGAGCTACTCAGCCTGAGCTACTCAGCCTGAGCCGGCCGGCGGGAGGCGGCGCGCGTGCGGGCGGAACCGGCATTGGGCGGCGGCGCCGGGGGTACTTCGGCGCGCTACTCCGGCGCTGGCCGCGGAACCGGCGCGGCGGCTCCGCAGTGCTCGCGGTGGATGGCCGCCCAGTGACCCGTCGCGCCGAGCCCGGCCAGGACCCGGGCCACGCCGAGGTTGACCCGGACGACGGCCAGGAAGTCCGGCGGTATCGTCAGCCGCCGGATGACGTCGGCATAACGGCCTGGCCGGGCGAGGTCAGAACCGCGCAGCGCGGCGGCGAAGTCGGGCGAGTAGGTGTAGGGCTGTTCGGCCACGACCGGGGTGTGCGCTTCCCGCAGCCAGGCCATCAGGGCCGGGGCGTCTGGCGGGTCGGCCATGTTCACGTAGCCGGCGTGCGACAGTACGCGAAGGAGTTGCGTTGAATCAGAATCGACAATCGCCTGCATCGCAGCTTGCACGGTGCGGATCTGCGTCGCGGTGTAGCGCCGCACGCACCCGAAGTCGAGGAACGTCACGCTACCGTCGGCGTGGAACAGGAAGTTACCGGGATCCGGGTCGGCATTGAGCATGCCGAGCCTGGTCAGGCTCCCGACGGAGAACCGGTAGATCACCTCGCCCCACCGGTCCCGCAGGTGCTGGGGCGCGGCGGCGGCCCGCGCCCAGCAGAACCCGTCGCTCAGGTCCATGGTCAGCACCCTGGCCGTGCAGAGCTCAGGCACGGTCTCCGGGATCCTGATCAGCGGATGACCGCGATAGGCGGCCGCGAACGCCTCCTGGTTGACGGCTTCGACCCGGTAGTCGATCTCCTCCGCGATCCTGGCCGACAGCTCGCGGGCGATGGCCGGCACGTCTGCCTGCACGCAGGTCATCCCGCAGCTGAGCCGAAGGAGCGAAGCGAGCAGCTCGTTGTCGCACAGGTCGGCGCGGATCGCTCGTTCCGCGCCCGGGTACTGGATCTTCACGGCCACGTCCCGGCCGTCATGGAGCCGCGCGGCGTGCACCTGCCCGATCGAAGCCGCGGCAATGGGATGCGGGTCGAAGTCGGCGAAGACCTCGTGCAGCGGGAGCCCGAGCTCGTTCTCGGCCAGGTCCGCGGCCAGGCCGGCCGGCATCGACGGGGTATCGTCCTCGCGCCGGGCCAGTACTGACTGGTAGATGGCCTGATGCTCCGCCGTGCCCACCGTCGGCAGGCTGGCCAGCGAGAGCAGCTGGCACGCTTTCATGACCACGCCGCGGGAACGGCCAAGCAGATCGGCATACTGCTCGGCCGCGTGCCCGTGCCTGGCCGCCATGGCGGTATCGGCGTTGCGCCGGCGAGCCGCCCAGGAGTCCCATCCGCCGTGATCCGCCAGTGTCAGGCCGACCAGCGGCAGCATCCCGGCCAGCCGGCCTTGCGCCAGGCAGTAGCCGGGAGCAACCGAATGCGGCAAGCCCTGAGGACTATATGCGTGCATATCAGATACTGGAGGCTCCGCCACTGTCCGCTCCGGGAAAGTGCCTTTGAATACTCAGTCAGGGGCCAGTATTACAGGCCGGGCGCAAACGGCATGCTCAATTAGCAAACTGTCCGGCGGTCACAAACCAGCGGCCCTACGCTCGCGGCAGGACTCGCCCTGACTCGCCCCGACTCGCCCTGACCCAGTGGAGGTCACATGTTCGCAGCCTGGCCGCCCCGTCCGAGCGGACTCTCGCGCGCGGCCATCGCCGTCGCTGTCACGCTCGGCGCGCTGGCACTGGCCGGGACTGGCCCCGCCAGGCCGGCCCGGGCCGCTTACCTCGGATCTGAAGGTCGAATCGCGTTCGTCAGGAACGGGAACATCTACTCGATCCAGCCGTCGGGATCCGGACTGCACCTGCTGGCCGGGGGCGGCCACGACTCTGGACCCCGCTGGTCGCCGAACGGCTCGAAGCTCGCCTACCTGGACAACGGCAACCTGTGGATCATGGACGCCGACGGCAGCCACAAGAACCGGATCACCAGCGGCGCGCCCGGGCACACCGACGGACGGCCGACCTGGTCGCCGAGCGGGCGTTACCTGGCCTTCGTCCAGTCCGCGCGGCACGCCCGAGTCGGCGACCTGACCAGGTACGACACCGTGACTGGCCAGCTGAGGACCTTTACCACCACGGTCTCGCCGCCGGGGCTGATCCGCGTCTCCGCCAGGCCGGGGACCGCCGTGGCCTGGGCGCGTGCGCTCGACCCCGGCAACCCGCCCGGCTACTTCATCATCTACGAAGGTGCCGGCGACCTCTGCTCGGCGCATCACTACTGCCTGGACGCGCTCGGACTCGGCCACGAATACCAGTTCAGGAACGGCTTCCCGAGCGTGGAAGACGCGACTTCCGCGCCGACCAGGCTGACCGATCCTGACTGGTATCCGATCATGCCGCAATTCGATACTGACGTGCTTACAACGGTCGAATCCTGCACGACTGCCGGGTGCGCCCATACCGGAATCGAATTGCAGATACTCAGCTCCGTTATCCTGCCGGGCGGGTACGAGGCGGTCTACTCACCCCTCGGCCGGCACATCGCCTTCGTCCGCGACCGCCGGCCCGGACCCGAGATCTACACGACCGTCAACGACCCGGCCAACGCGGAGAGCGATGCCGTCCCGCTCACCGCGGGCAGCCAGCCCGACTGGCAGCCGGTCGCCCCCTTCCCGCCCGCCTGAGCGGGAGCCCCCTGACGCACTGGTCCATGAACTGGGCTCCGAGCGCGCGGCGGGAAAGCGGGCCAGAAAAAATCTCTGGGCGGTGTCGATCTGGAGGCGCGGCGTTCGACGCACGGGCAGAAAGGCAGATGCGGTGGTCGCAGAACCCCGCTAGCCGCAGTCTGGACCGGCATCCGGCCGGCCCGCAGAACCGAAGGAGCTAGGCAGATGCGATTCCTTGGATACACCCTCGCCGACCCGTCGATCCCGGTCCCGCCGCCGAGCCCCGAGATGTACGCCGAGATGGGCGCGTTCGTCGAGGAGGCCACCAAGGCCGGCGTGCTGGTGGCCACGGGCGGGCTCGGGCCGGTCGAGGAGGGCACGAAGGTCAGGTACGCCGACGGTGAGTTCACCGTGCTGGACGGCCCGTTCTCGGAGGCGAAGGAACTGGTCGGCGGCTGGGCGCTGATGGAGACGCGCGACAAGGACGAGGCCATCGAGTGGACCAAGCGCTTCCTCGCGATCGCCGGCCCGGGCGAGTCCACCATCAGGCAGGTCTACTAACCCCCAAGTCCCCGGCAGCGGCGGGTGGCCGGGCGGCCGTCCGGCCGCCTGGCCCCGCAACCCAGACTCGAGCGCGCGGCGCACCCGCGGCGTGGCCGGCGCGCGGGCGGGGGGTTGCTGGATTGGGGCGGGGGTGGTGGGATCGGTCCTCGTGACAGGCTCGCAGGCGACCCACGCTCATGCCGCGATCGAGACGGTCATCCGGCTGGAGTCGGCCCGCCTCATCGCCGG
>JADGPC010000032.1 GCA_017882645.1 Streptosporangiales bacterium
AAGCCGCTCAAGCGGCTGCTCAGACAGGAGTCCTGATGACCGACCACGAGCCTGCGACCATGCCAGCAGAGGAGACCGCCGAGCCGGTCGTGCGCTACGAGCGGCGCGGCAGCGCGGCCCTCGTCACGCTGAACCGGCCGAGGTACCGGAACGCGCAGAACTCGGTGATGACCTACGCCCTCGACGACGCTTTCGAGCGGGCCGTCAACGACAACGACGTGCGGGTCATCGTGCTGGCCGGCGCCGGCGACCACTTCAGCGCCGGTCACGACATCGGCACGCCGGGCCGGGACGTCCACGTCCCCTACGACCGCAAGGCCGTGATCTGGTGGGACCACACCGACAAGGCCGGCGCCGATGCCAGGTACGCCCGCGAGATGGAGGTCTACCTCGGCATGTGCCGGCGGTGGCGGGAGATGCCCAAGCCGTCCATCGCGATGGTGCACGGCGCCTGCATCGCGGGCGGGCTGATGCTGGCCTGGGTCTGCGACCTGATCATCGCCTCGGACGACGCCTTCTTCGCCGATCCCGTGGTCAGGATGGGGATCCCCGGCGTGGAGTACTTCGCCCATCCGTGGGTTCTCGGGCCGAGGTTCGCCAAGGAAGCATTGTTCACCGGCGACCGGTTCACCGCGCAGCGGGCGTACGAGCTCGGCATGGTCAACCGGGTCGTGCCGCGCTCCGAGCTGGCCGAGACGACGTTCGCGATGGCGGACAAGATTGCCACGATGCCCCCGTTCGGCCTCTCGCTGGTCAAGCGCGCGGTGAATCAGTGCGAGGACCTGATGGGAATGCGTCCCGGGATGGACTCGACCTTCGGCCTGCACCACGTCGCCCACGCGCACAACGCAGAGACCGGGGCCGACTCGCTGGCCGGGATGGACGCGCGGTCGATGAAGTCAGCCTCGCAGGCGCCGTGAACCTCGATTCTGACCCGGCGGCCGAGGCGTTCCGCGCCGAGGTCCGCGCCTGGCTGGCGGCCAGCCTGCCCGATCCGCCGCTGCCGTCAGTGAACACGGCCGACGGGTTCGCCGCCCACCGGGAGTGGGAGCGCAAGCTGGCCAGCGCCCGGCTGGCTGTCGTCTCCTGGCCGGAGCGCTATGGCGGCCGGGACGCGACGCTGGCCCAGTGGCTGGTCTTCGAGGAGGAGTACTACCGGGCCGGCGGGCCGGTCCGGGTCGGCCAGAACGGCCTGTTCCTGCTGGCGCCGACGCTGTTCGCGCACGGCACCGCCGAGCAGCAGGACCGGATCCTGCCGCCGATGGCGACCGCCGGGCAGGTGTGGGCGCAGGCCTGGTCGGAGCCAGGCGCGGGCAGCGACCTCGCCGCGATCCGCTCGGTGGCGGTGCGAGCGCCGGGCGAGGCCGACGGTGGCTGGCTGCTTTCCGGGCAGAAGACCTGGAGCACCAGGGCGGCCTTTGCCGACCGGGCCTTCGGCCTGTTCCGCTCGGATCCAGGGGCGCAGCGCCACCGCGGCCTGACCTATCTGATGTTCGACCTGCGAGCGCCCGGCGTGACCGTCCGGCCCATCGCCCAGCTGGACGGCGCGCCAGGGTTCGCGGAGATCTTCCTGGACGACGTCTTCGTGCCGGACGCCGACGTGATCGGTGCCCCGGGCGACGGCTGGCGGGTCGCGATGTCGACGGCGAGCCACGAGCGCGGGCTGTCGCTGCGCAGCCCGGGCCGGTTCCTCGCCGCCGCCGACCGCCTGATCGGGCTCTGGCAGCGCAGCCAGGACGCGTCCGGCTCCCTCGGCGAGCGGGTAGCTGATGCCTGGATCGGTGCGCGCGCCTACCAGCTGCATACGTTCGGCACTGTCGCCGCGCTTGAGGCGGGCGGCTCGCTGGGCGCTGAGTCGAGCCTCGGGAAGGTGTTCTGGTCCGAGCTCGATGTCGGGATCTGCGAAACGGCCCTCGACCTGCTGGGCCCCGGAGCGGAGGTGCTCGGCCGCCAGGCCCCGGACGGAGACTGGATCGGCAGTTACCTGTTCTCACTGGCCGGGCCGATCTACGCGGGCACCAACGAGATCCAGCGCTCCGTCATCGCGGAGCGGCTGCTCGGGCTGCCACGATGAGATTCGCGCTCAGCGACGAGCAGCGCCAGTTCGGTGCCGTGATCCACGAACTGCTCGCCGAGGCCGGCGTGCCGGCGGCGGCCAGGGCCTGGGCGGGCGGCGACCAGGCCCCGGGGCTGGCGATCTGGCGCGAGCTGGCTAAGTCGGGCGTCACCGCTCTCGCCGTGCCCGAGTCGTGCAACGGGCTCGGGGCTCACCCCGTCGATCTGGTCGTTGCCTGCGAGCAGCTCGGCCGCCACCCGGTGCCCGGTCCGGTCGCCGAATCCGTCGCGGCCGTCCCCCAGCTGCTGGCCGCACTGGCCGCCGCACCGGTCACCGGTTCACGCGCCCGCGACTGGCTGGCCGCGCTGGCCTCCGGGGACCTGATCGCGACGCTGGCCAGTCCGCCGCTGCTGCCCTGCGCGCTGGACGCGGATGCGGCCGGGCTGGCCCTGCTGGCCGCCGCGGGCTCGGTCTGGCTCGCGGCGCCGGGGGCCAGGCTG
>JADGPC010000281.1 GCA_017882645.1 Streptosporangiales bacterium
CCGATGACCGTCGAGGAGGCTGAGCTCGCCAAGCTGTTCACCAATGCCTGGCGGTACATCAGGTTCGCGGCCGCCAATCAGTTCTACATGATCGCCACTGACCTCGGGCTTGACTACGAGCGGATCCGCCGCGGCGTGGTGCGCGACTACCCGCGAGCCGCTGACCTGGCCCCGGCCGGATTCACGGCCGGCCCGTGCCTGCTCAAGGACACGGCGGGCCTGGCCCGGGCAAACGCGGGCTTCACGCTCGGCCGGGCCGCCATCGCCGTGAACCAGGGCCTGCCCGGCTTCCTGATCAGCAGGCTCGAGCTGCGCTACGACCTCCCGGCGCTGACCGTCGGGGTGCTCGGGATGGCGTTCAAGGGCGGCTCCGACGACCCCCGGTCAAGCCTGGCCTACCTGCTGGCCGACTTGCTCGCGGCCAAGGCGCGCCAGGTGCTGTGCACCGACCCCCTGATCAGCGGCGACCCCGACCTGCTGCCGCTCGAGGACGTGCTGGAGACGGCCGACCTGCTGGTCATCGGCGCACCTCATCCGCACTACCGCGACCTGCAGACCGACAAGCCGGTCGTCGACATCTGGAATCTCTTGCATCAAGGAGTCCTGACATGACGCTGTCCCCCCTGCCCTCAGCCGCAGCAGACCGCCTGGCCGCCCCGCGAATCTCGGTCGTCATCCCGGCCCGCGACGAGGCCGCGCGGATCGGCCGGGCGCTCAGCCGGATCTTCGCCTCGGTCCGGTCATCGTGCGAGGTCATTGTCGTCGTCGACACCGACGAAGACCCGACCTGGCAGGAGGTGCAAGCCTGGGCCGCCGTGGAGCCGAGGCTCCGGTGCCTGGTCGGCGAGTACGGGCCAGGACCGGCGAACGCGATCAGGTTCGGGATCGATCAGGCCAGAGCCGGCGTCGCCGTCGTGACCATGGCCGACAACAGCGACGACCCGAGGCAGATCGAGCAGCTCGCCGCCCTGGTGGAGCACGGCGCTGCCGTGGCCGCCGCGTCCAGGTACTCCAGAGGCGGCAGCCAGATCGGCGGGCCCATCGGCAAGAGCCTGCTGTCCCGGCTGGCGGGGCGGTCGCTGCGGCTGCTCGCGCGGGCTGGCACCAGGGATGCCACCAACTCGTTCAAGGCCTACTCGACGTCCTTCATCGGGGAGGTCGGGATCGACTCGCGGCAGGGCTTCGCGATCGGGATCGAGCTCACCGCCAAGGCCAGGCGGCTGCGCCGGGAGGTAGCCGAGATCCCCACCATCTGGCTCGACCGCGAGGAGGGCAAGTCAGGATTCCGCGTCCTGGCCTGGATACCCGCTTACCTGCGCTGGTACCTGTTCTGCTTCGGCCGGCGGCTGACCGCCGCCGAGCTCACGGCCCGCTGCGCCCGCCGCGCCCGGCCCGAGCCAGCCGTCCCGCCGGCCTGCGACCCGACTCCGCTGGCGCCCAGGCAGACACGCACGAGCGAGTGGGCCGCCTGGCACGTCATCGCGGCGAAGGATGACCTGGCCGGCGTGGCCCAGTCGCGCGGGAAGTCACCGGCCCGGGGCGAGACGGCGTCACCGGTAGCGGCCGAGTCGCGGGGAGCGGCGTGACCGGTCGGGTACTCGTCACCGGAGCGGCCGGGTTCATCGGCGGCTACGTCGTCGCCGAGCTGCTCGGCCGCGGCTACCAGGTCGTCGGGCTCGACGACCTGTCCAAGTACGGCGACCTCCGGCCGGCCGGCTCCGGCCGGCCCGGGTACCGGTTCGTCCGCGGTGACGCCCGCGATGCCGGGCTGGTCACCGAGCTGCTCGCCGGCTGCGAGCACTTCATAGCGGCCGCGGCCAGGGTCGGCGGCATCGGCTACTTCCATGCCTATCCGTACGACCTGCTGGCGGCCAACGAGCGGATCACCGCCGCGGCCTGCGACGCGGCCATCGCCGCCCACCAGAATGGAGCGCTGGGCAAGGCCACCTTCCTGTCCTCCTCGATGGTGTACGAGAACGCCGATTGCTTTCCCTCCCGCGAGGGCCAGCAGTTCCTGGTCCCGCCGCCGGCCACCGCCTACGGCTTCCAGAAGCTCGCGGTCGAGTACTTCGCCAGGGCGGCCTGGCAGCAGCACGGGCTGCCGTTCACGATCGTGCGGCCGTTCAACTGCGTCGGCGTGGGGGAGACCAGGTCGGTGCTTGACCACCGGGCGGGCCCAGGCGAGGTCAGGCTGGCCAGCAGCCATGTCGTCCCTGACCTCGTCCACCGGGTGCTCACCGGCCAGGACCCGCTGCGCCTGCTGGGCTCCGGCGAGCAGGTGCGGCACTACACCTACGGCGGCGACCTGGCCAGCGGCATCGTGACGGCGATGGAACATCCCGCCGCGACCGGCGAGGATTTCAACCTGTCCGCCGATCGAGGCACGACCGTGACCGAGCTCGCCACCCTGATCTGGCACAAGATCAACGGGCCTGACTCACCGCCCAGGCTGGTCTACGAGCAGCCGTACCCCGGTGACGTGCAGCGCCGCGAGCCCGATACCGCGAAAGCCCGGCGGCTGCTCGGTTTCACGGCCACGACGACCCTCGACCAGATGCTCGGCGAGGTCATCGCCTGGGTGCGGGAGGCGATCCGGGCGGGGCTGATGTGACCGCGCAGCGAACTCAGGCCCGCCGCAGGTTCACCCGCCGGCCGCTGAGCCGCCGCTCCGGCCAGGTCACGCCCCAGCCAGATGAGCAGAGGCCGGATGAGCAGGCCCAGGCCGAGCTCAAGCCAGCCGAGCCGCAAACGACCGGGCCGCAAACGACCGGGCCGCAGACGACCGGGCCGAACCCGGCTGACTCGCCGCCCGCTGTCACCGGCGCGCCCGCGCGGACGGTCCCGGCATCCAGGCGGCCAGCGGCCAGGCTGCCGGTCGTCCCGATCGGGCTGACCGCGGCCGCCATCCTGGTCATCTCGGCGCCCAGGCTGCTGCTACGCCGCCTGCGGGTGCCGCGCGTGCGCGCGCGCCGGCTTCGCCTGCCCAGGCTGCGGCTGGCCGCCGTCGGCGCGGCCACCACCTGGGCCGTAGCCGCCGCGACCCTGTTCGTCATCTACCTGCACGTCGCCCGCACGTCCGCCGTGACGTCCGATGGAGCGTCCAACGCCCTGCAGGCGTGGGACATGCTGCACGGCAACCCGCTGCTGCGCGGCTGGCAGCTGTCCGACGTGTCGTTCTACCCGACCGAGCTGGTGCAGTACGCGGCGATCGAGCGGCTGCGCGGGCTCACCCCTGAGGTGGTGCCGATCGCCAGCGCGATGACCTACACACTGCTGGCGCTGCTGGCCGCGCTGCTGGCCAAAGGACGCGCTACCGGCCGGGACGCGATCGTCCGCTGCGTGCTCGCCGCTGGCATCATGCTGGCACCTCAGCTTGGCGACGGGATCTACGTGCTGATGGGGTCGCCCGACCACATCGGCAGCACGGTGCCGGTCATGGTGACGTTCCTGCTGCTCGACCGGGCGCCACGGCGCTGGTACACGGCGGTCGCGGCCGGCCTGATCCTGGCCGTGGGGCTGACTGCCGACGGCATCGTCGTCTACACCGGGGTCATGCCCGTGCTGGCGATCTGCGCCGTGCGGATCTACCGGTCCAGATTCCAGCTGAAGAAGCGATGGCGCGCATCGAGCTTCGAGCTGACCCTGGCCGCGGCCACCGCGCCGACCATCTGGCTGGCCCCGGCCGCGCTGACGCTGATCGCCCGGCACGGCGGCTTCCGGGTCTGGCCGGTCTCGCCGCTGCTGGCCTCGCCCGGCGACCTGGGCCGCTCGCTGGCCGTCACCGGCCGCGGCCTGCTGCTGCTGTTCGGGGCCAACTTCTTCGGCCATCCCGCCGGATTCGTCGCGGCGCTGGCCTTCGCGCACCTGATCGGGCTTGGCCTGGCCGCCTGGGCGACCTGCGCGACCGTCAGGAGGCTCGGCCGGGCCGACCTCGCCGCCGGGCTGCTCGCCGCCGGGGTCGTGCTCACGCTGACCGCGTACCTGCTCAGCACGCGGGCCGACGACCTGGCCAGCACCAGGGACATCACGGCCGTGCTGCCCTTCGGCGCCGCCGTCGCCGGACGCGCGCTCGCGGGACGGCTGGCCAGCGCGCGGCTGGTGCCTGCCCTGGCGCTGGTGCTCGTCGGCTACCTGATCAGCCTGGGACGCCTGGTCACCCAGCCGCCGGCGGAGCCGGAGAGCGCGGGGCTGGGCTCCTGGCTGGCCGCGCATCACCTGACCTACGGGCTGGCCGGCTACTGGAACGCCAACGTCACCACGCTGGACACCGCAGGACGGGTCCAACTGCGCTCGGTGCTCGCCAACGGCACGCAGATCACCAGCGACTACTGGGAAGTCAAGTCCGGCTGGTTCGACCCGGCGGCGAGTTACGCCAGCTTCATCGTGCTCGTCCCGAGTCCGCCAGGATTCAAGCGTTATCCGACGGTGGCTTCGGTACGGCGCACGTTCGGCCCGCCATTGCGGATTTACTACGTGAATAGTTACACAATTGTGGTCTGGAATAAGAACTTGCTTGATGACGTGGTTCGCGGTCATCCATTGCCGCCGCGCACTAATTCGGGAACACCGCCGCCCACGCCGCTTCCGGCTCCGCCCGGCGAGTAACGGGCGGTCCAGCCTGCACAGGCCGGTAGGCTGACCGAACTGCGATCTCAACTCAAAGGAAATTCATGCGACGCCTGACCGCTGCGCTACTCGCCCCGCTTGCCGTGACCGCGGCACTGGCCGGGTGCTCATCCTCGCCCTCGTCGGCAACGGGCAGCACCAACCAGTCGGTCAAGGTCACCGGGACCGTAGGCAAGGCCCCGACCGTGCATATCCCGGCGCAGAGCGCGGACAGGGGCCTGGTGACCAAGACCGTGGTCCAGGGCCATGGCCCGAAGGTCACCGCCAGCGACACCTACCTCGCGAACTTCGACGTCTACCTGTGGCGCGGCAAGACCAGCAAGCTGCTCTACTCCAGCTTCACCGCCACGCCGCAGGTGCTGCCCGTCACGATGGGGCTCACCGGCCTGCAGAAGGCCGTCACCGGGGAGCGGGTCGGCAGCCGCGTACTGGCGGTGCTCCCGCCCAAGTACGGCTACGGAACGCAGGGCAACTCCCAGATCGGCGTCAAGCCCACCGACACCCTGGTCTGGGTCGTCGACGTGCTGCACGCGTTCGCGCCGGGCGTGAGCGCCTCGGGCCAGCACGTCAGCAACGGCGGCGGCAGCCTGCCGACCGTGTCGACCGCGACCGGCGGGATCCCGCAGGTGCAGGTCCCGAAGTCGGCGCCGCCGAGCAAGCTGGTCGTCAAGACACTCATCAAGGGCACCGGCGCGCCGGTCAAGGCGGGCCAGTCGATCGTGGCCCGGTATCAGCTAGCGCTGTGGCGGACCGGCAAGGTGATTAACAGCAACTGGCCGTCATCGACGCAGCCGACCGCTCCGCCGAGCGTGTTCACCCTCGGCAAGCTGATCCCGGCCTGGAACACCGGCCTGGTCGGCGTTCCCGTCGGCAGCAGGGTCATGATGGTGGTGCCGCCGGCCGAGGGCTACGGCAAGAAGGGCAGTGCCCAGGCGGGCATCAAGGGCACCGACACGCTGGTCTTCGTGATCGACGTCCTGGCCACGACCTGAGCCAGCCCGC
>JADGPC010000282.1 GCA_017882645.1 Streptosporangiales bacterium
AGGCGCCTCGCGTCGCTATCGACCATCTCGGTTAGGTTCATGATAACTGGAGTACCCTCGCGAAAGTGCTCACCTATTGTCCGCGCCTCGTTGTAGGTGCGCGGGTGCAGGGTCGTGATCCTGGCCAGGTCGGTCGTGTGCACGCTCTCGCCGGCCGGACGGTGATCTAGCCTGATCCGAGCATCGTCGGCAACGTACGCGCCGTTGGTCTCATGCACCTCGGCGTGTTCAGCGTACTCAGTGACGTAGTCCCCGTAGTCGTCACCCTCGCCGTACTCGTCGGTGTAAGGATCCGCGTAATGATGGTCATCCTCCACCAGGCCGAGATAGACCGCCATCTTGCGCATTGCGCTGGCCATCGTCAGTCCTCCGTCATGCCGCTGTACGACAAACACCGTGCGACAAACACCGTGCAGCAAACACCTGCCGCAAACCCGTGCAGCAACAACCGTGCAGCAACAACCTTTGAGCAAATGCCTTATAACGAACATCACCGCAGCCAGGCTCGCGCCGCAGGCTACGCGTCGGACATTACCTGACGAAGGCGCGCCGGCTGCCGAGCAACGCCGTACCAACACGTACGTGTGTCGCACCTTCTGCGATGGCCTCGTCGAGGTCACCGGTCATGCCCGCGGAAATCATCATTGCGCCCGGATGGCTGGCCCGGACGACCTGAGCGACCTCCGCCAGCCGGCGGAACGCCGGCCGCGGCGGCTCGCCGAGCGGCGCGACGGCCATCACGCCGCCGAGCACCAGCCCGTTGGCCGCCGCGACCTCGTCGGCCAGCGCCGCGACATCGGCGGGCTGGGCGCCGCCACGCTCGGGGTCGGGCCCGGGATCCAGATCGACCTGGATCAGGCAGGTGATGACACGCCCGGCGTCCCTGGCCCGGGTGCCGAGCGCCCGGACCAGTTTCGGCCGGTCGACGGAGTGCACCACGTCGGCGTACCTGACGACGCTCCTGGCCTTGTTCACCTGAAGCTGTCCCACGAAATGCCAGCGCAGCGGCGGCTCGAGACCGGCGCACGCCGCCGCCTTGGGCGCTGCCTCCTGGTCCCGGTTCTCCCCCACGTCGGTGATCCCGAGATCAGCCAGCAGCCGCACGTCGGAGGCGGGGAACGTCTTGGTGATCGCGATCAGCGTGACGTCGGCGGCGGCGCGGCCCGCTGCCTCGCAGGCCGCGGCGATCCTGGCCCGCAGCGCCCGCAGGTTCTCGCTGAGCTCGGCCGCCCGGTCGCTGGCGGCTGTCATCTGATCATCGCGGCGCGAGCCAGATCAGCCCGGCGAACCGGCCCGTCGGCCCGTCCCGCCGGTAGGAGAACAGCTCCGCCGACTCCGCCGTGCACCGCGGGTCGTCGGCCACGCTGGCCACCCCGAGGCTCGCGAGCTGGCCGTGCAGGCCCGCCCGCAGGTCGATGCCGGGGGTACCCGAACTGGTGACGCACCCGGATCCCGGCACCAGCGCGGCAACCTCGTCGCGCATCGCGGCCGGCACCTCATAGCACTGGCCGCAGATCGACGGGCCGATGATGGCATGCATCCGGCCCGGATCAGCTCCGGCCGCCGCCATGGCCTCGACCAGGGCGGGAACCACGCCAGCGGCCATCCCGGGGCGGCCGGCGTGCGCGGCTCCGACGATCCCGGCCGCCGGATCGGCGGCGAGCACCGGAGCGCAGTCCGCGCCCAGCGCCCCGAGCGCGATCAGCGGTGAATCGGTGAAGGCCGCGTCGGCCAGCGGGCTGGTGTCCCTGGCCGCGCCGACTGCGGCGGATGACTCTGGTGAGGTGGCGGAAATACAGACCACGTCGGTCCCGTGCACCTGGCGCATCCAGCCAAGCCGGCGGGGTCCCGGACCGATCGCCCGCAGCACCAGCTCCCTGTTGCTGGCCACGGCGGACGGCTCATCCCCGACGCCGTCGCTGAGGTTGAGCCAGCGGTACGGTCCCGAGCTAGCACCGCCCGGCCGCTCGGTGAACAGCACGCGGACGCCGGCGCAGAGCGTGCGCGCCCGCATCGCGCCAGGCAAAGCAGCGCCTGCTCTGCTCCGGCTGGTCACTTGAGGAAATCGGGCACGTCGAGCTCGTCGTCTTCCTCGAACACCACGGACCTGCGCCGCGTGCTCGGCCCGTCGCCGCGGCTGGCCTGCGCGTCCTGACCGTCGGCCTGGATGGCGCCGTCGGCCGGCCTGGGCGGCGGAACCGAGTCGGCCGCGGCAGTCGCGGCGGCCGTTTCAACCGGAGCATGCTGGGGCTCCTGGACCCGCACGCTGTCCTGACCGCGCTGGCCGTCCTGCGCCGCGGCGGGTTCCGCCGCGGAGCCGGCCGCCGGCTGGCCGGCGCGGACCGGGTTGTCCTTGAGACTGGGCAGCGTCACCGGCCGCCAGGGGGCGCCGAGGGCGTCCGATCCCTGCGACGGCTGGTATGCCGCCACCGGGCCGCCGGTCCTGGCCCGGCCGGTCTGGGTCTCGTCGAAGCCGGCCGCGATCACCGTCACGCGCACCTCGTCGCCGAGGGCGTCGTCGATCACCGCGCCGAAGATGATGTTGGCGTCGGTGGCCGCGGAATTGGCGACCAGCTGCGCGGCCTCGTTGATCTCGAACAGGCCCAGATCAGAGCCGCCCTGAATGGAGAGCAGGACGCCGTGGGCACCGTCGATGCTGGCCTCGAGCAGCGGGCTCGAGATCGCCATCTCAGCCGCCGCGACCGCGCGGTCGTCGCCGCGCGACGACCCGATTCCCATCAGCGCGGAGCCGGCGCCGGACATCACCGACTTGACGTCGGCGAAGTCCAGGTTGATCAGGCCTGGCGTGGTGATCAGGTCGGTGATCCCCTGGACACCGGAGAGCAGCACCTGGTCGGCGGCCTTGAACGCGTCGAGCACGCTGACGTGACGGTCGGAGATCGACAGCAGCCGGTCGTTGGGAATGACGATCAGGGTGTCGACCTCGCTGCGCAGCCGCTCGATCCCCGCGTCGGCCTGGGCCGCGCGACGCTTCCCTTCGAAGCCGAACGGCCTGGTGACGACTCCGATGGTCAGCGCACCGAGCGAGCGCGCGACCTGAGCCACGACAGGCGCGCCGCCGGTGCCGGTGCCGCCGCCTTCGCCCGCGGTGACGAAGACCATGTCGGCGCCCTTGAGCACCTCTTCGATCTCCTCGCGGTGATCCTCGGCCGCCTTGTAGCCGACATCGGGATTGGCTCCCGCCCCGAGCCCCCTGGTGAGTTCCCGGCCGACGTCGAGCTTGACGTCGGCATCGCTCATCAGCAGCGCCTGGGCATCGGTGTTGATCGCGATGAACTCGACGCCCTTGAGGCCCTCTTCGATCATCCGGTTGACGGCGTTGACACCGCCACCGCCAATGCCGACTACCTTGATGACCGCCAGATAATTCTGCGGTGCTGCCACGGAGGGACCAGACCTTCCCGCTCGATCTCAACCCTCACCCTCAGGTTGAGATTTAGAGTTATGTCAAGCTGCTGACTGATAGGGACAGTAGGGTTGCCCGGCATCGCTGGTCAACTAGCCTCGCCGTGACCGGTCCGGCGTGTCGCGATAAGTGGCAGCGCCATCACGATGGGCGCCTGGCTTCAGCCGGCGCTCCCCGCCGGAACGGAGCTGCCCGTCACCGCCGTGCTCGGATCGCTGACGTCGTAATAGCCGGCCTTGGCGCGCAGCAGGACGGCCATCTCGCCGGCCTTCGCCGCCGCCTGGCCCGGGCCGCCCCACTTGACGCTCGCGCCGCCGCGCAGGACCAGGATCACGTCGGCGGGCCCCGCCGCGCGGACCGTGGCGACCCGGCTGCGCAGCCAGGATGGCAGCTTCCTGACGACGGTCCCCGCCGCGAGCACGGCCGGATCATGGCGCAGCGACCCGGCGGACCCGCCGGGCGCCTGCAGCACGACGAGCCGGCGCGGCGCGGACGGTGCCCAGCGCAGGACGACGCCGTAGGAGTCCATCAGGTCGTAGCCGTGCCCGGCCGGGACAGCGAACACCGCCGTGCGGCTCCTGGTCCAGATCACGATGGCGTCCGGCCAGGACAGCGTGACCCGGGCCGACTGGACCTGCCTGATCCCCTCCACCTGGTGTGCCACTTCAGCGGTGTCGACGCGGATCAGCGGGGTGCCCAGCTTGATGCCGGCGGCACGGAGGACCGTCGCGCTCGGCACCGCCGATCCGGTCGTCCGCACCGTGCGGACCACGAGGAAGCTCGAGCCGAGCAGTGCCCAGGCGACCCCGGCCACCAGGGCAGCGGCCGCCAGGCCGAAGAACGCCGCCCGCCACGGATCATGCCGACCGCGCCGCGTGCGGCCCTGCTCGCTCATGCTCTATTGCCCGCTCGCTTGCGGGGCGCTGTTAGGCGCCGCCTTCCCTCGTCGCTCGTTCCTCGCTCCTCAGTCCAGGAGGCGCCGCGCCCCTCCAGCTCGCTCATCCCCCGCCGTCCGCCCGGCCGCGCAGGGCATCGAGGATCAGCGGGCCGAGCATGGTCACATCCCCGGCGCCCATGGTCAGGACCACGTCGCCCGGCTTGGCGACGTCGGCGACGGCGGCCGGGACCGTGCCGCGGTCGCGGCAGAACACCGCCCGCCCGCCGGGCACCGCGTCCGCGACCAGAGCCCCGGTGACGCCGGGCTCGGGATCCTCCCTGGCCGCGTAGACGTCGAGCACGAAGACCTCGTCAGCCTGGCCGAGGGCGGCGCCGAACTGTCCGGCGAAGATCCTGGTCCGGCTGAACAGGTGCGGCTGGAAGACGACGATCACCCGCCCGCCGGCGGCGATGTCCCGCGCCGCGCTCAGGTCGGCGGCCAGCTCGGTCGGATGATGGGCATAGCTGTCGAGCACCCGGACCAGGTCAGCCTCGCCCTTGGGCTCCATCCGCCGCCTGGCGCCCCGGTAGCTGCCCAGGCCGGCGGCGACTTGCTGGCCGTCGAAGCCGAGCTCGACCGCGGCCGCATAGGCGGCCGCGGCGTTCAGCGCGTTATGCCTGCCTGGCACGGCGATCCGGATCCGGACGGTGCCGGTGCCCGCGACAGCGCTGCGCCCGGCGGGCGTGAGGTCGAACTCGGTAGCCATCCCGGCCGGGGTCACGGCCGCCACCCGGTAGTCGGCGCCCGCCGACTCGCCGTAGCTGACACTGCGCAGCGCGCCTGGACTAGCACTGAGCAACAGGCCGGCGGGCCCGGTCCGTGCCTCGACCGCGGCGGCCAGCTTCGCCGCACCAGGATCGTCCGCG
>JADGPC010000283.1 GCA_017882645.1 Streptosporangiales bacterium
CCTCCCGGGCGGCCGCGACCACGCGGTCGCCGCCGTGGCCGACCTTGCGGGCGGCGCGATCGACGGGCTGGTCACCTGGGCCGGGCTGACCGGGCTGACGACCGTCTCCGGATCGGCGCTCGTCTCCGTGAACTACTTCGGAACCGTTGCCCTGCTCTCCGGCCTGCGGCCGCTGCTCGCCCGCGGTAACCAGCCGGCCGCCGTAGCGATCAGCTCGAACTCGACGACGTGCATGCCCGGTGTGCCGCTGGACGTCGCCGCGCTGTGCCTGGCCGGCGACGAGGCCGGCGCCCGGTCCGCCGCCGACGCTGCGGGCGGGATCCGCAGCTACCCGGCGTCAAAACTCGCCGTGGCGAGGTGGGTACGCCGGAACGCGCCCACCGCCGCGTGGGCCGGGGCCGGCATCACGCTAAATGCCCTGGCACCTGGCGCCGTCGAAACGCCGATGCTCAGGGCGACCAGGGATGACCCGGTAATCGGCCAGTTCGTGGACGCCTTCCCGGTGCCGGCTGGACGCACCGGCCAGCCGGCCGAGCTCGCTGAGTTCGCCGCCTTCCTGCTCGGCCCGCACGCCAGGTTCTGCTGCGGATCGGTCTTCTTCGTCGACGGCGGCACCGACGCCCTGCTGCGCGCCGACGACGCTCCGGTGCCGATGCCGTAGCGGCCCGTGCCGCGCGCTCCGGTCCGCCGGTGACGTCACCCAAATGGCGACGCCAGATGGTCCTCGCGGCCGACGCCGCGCGGGCGGGCGCTGCGTACGGTTCAGAGCATGAACGTCATCAGCTGTGCCAGCCTGACCAAGCGATTCGGGTCCACCGTCGCCGTGGATGGTCTCGACCTGGAAGTGGCCGCCGGCCAGGTCTACGGCTTCCTCGGCCCGAACGGGGCCGGAAAGACAACGACGATCCGGATGCTGCTCGGCCTGATCACGCCGACCGAGGGCCGGATCGAGCTGCTCGGCCGCCGGCTGCCCGATCCGCGCGCGGTCGCGCGGACCGGCTCGATGATCGAAGAGCCGGCCTTCTATCCGTGGCTCACGGGCCGCCGGAACCTGGAGGTGGCCGCGGCTACCGGGGGCGGCCGCGATCCGGCCGAGGTCGGCCGGGTACTTGGCCTCGCGGGACTCACCGATGTCGCGGCGAGGAAGGTCAATGCCTACTCCCAGGGCATGCGCCAGCGGCTCGGCATCGCCGCCGCGATGCTCGGGCGGCCGCCGCTGCTGATCCTCGACGAGCCGACCAACGGGCTCGATCCGTCCGGCATCAGGGAGATCCGCGGCCTGCTGGGCGACCTGACCGCGGACGGGTCGACGGTCTTCCTCTCCAGCCACCTGCTCGCCGAGGTCGAGCAGGTGTGCGATCGGGTCGCGGTCGTCGTCCGCGGCCGGCTCGTGGACGAGGGCGCCCCAGCGACGCTCGGCGCTATCAGGCGGCGAGTCAAGGTCGGAGTCGATCCGGCTGATGCCGGCGCCGCCAGGCGGCTGCTGAGCCGCTGGCCCGTTCAGGAAATGAACGGAGAATTTCTGGTCGAGCACGACAACGGCCGGGACGTGAACGGCGTGCTCGCCGCCGGCGGCGTGATCGCCGAACGCGTGACCGTCGAGCAGCCACGGCTCGAGGACAGGTTCCTGGAGATCACGACGCGGGAGGACGCACATGCTGTCATTGCTGAGAGCTGAACTCGCCAAGCTGGTCAGGCCGCTGGTGTGGGGATCGGGCCTGGCCATCTCCGGCTTCTGCCTCCTCATTACCTCGGGCGGCGCCAACAATGCCAGGAGCGCGCTGGCTAGCCCGAAGATACCCAGCGTGTGCGACGCCTCGGTCACTGCGCAGTGCCGCCACGTCATCGCCGCCGCGCACGCGAGCGCCCGAGCCGCCGCGCTGGCCACGAGCTCGCTGGCGCAGCCAGGCGAGATCGGCCACGTCGTGGCCGGGATGCTGGCCTCCGTTCCCGGCCTGCTGCTGATCGTCTTGATCGCGGGCGGGCACTGGGGCGGCGAGTGGGGACTGCGCACGATCAGGCAGCTGCTCAGCCGGGAAGGCCGCCGATCCAGGGTGCTGACCGCGAAGTGGCTCACCATCTGGTCAGCAGGCGTGGCCACGATGCTGTGCTGCTGGCTGGTCCTGCTGATCGCCGCCCCCCTGATCGCCGCGTCAGTCGGCCTGCCTTCCGCGCATGCGGCTCTGTGGGCTGGCCTTGCCTCCTCGGTGTCCGCGATCGGCCGTGCCGTCCTGGTGCTCGGCCTGTTCGCCGCGGTGGCGACCGCCGCGGGCACGATCGCCCGGGGTCAGCTGGCCACCACCGCGATTACGGCTGGAGCGATGCTGCTGGCCCTTCTCCTGGCTGGCATTGCCAGCATCGGACGACTGTCGCCGGCGTCGTTCGTGCAGGCATGGATGAACTTCGGCGCCTCCGGATACCTGCCCACGAACTTCTGGAGCAGGTTCGTGGCCAGCGGCCAGCAGCTAGGCCAGGTGGCCGGTCTGACTGGCATCGCGGCGACCGCGGTGATCGCGGCACTGATCGCCCGCTGGCGGTTCGCGGCGGACGTGAGCGTGTGACCGGCCCAGGCTCAGGCACGTATCGTCAGGGCATGTGGAACGCCTGGTCGCAGCGGCGATTGCGGGCCGAGACCGTCGACCGGCTGCTCGCGGCCTGGCTGGGCGCATGGGCCCTGTTCGACGTGCCGTGGTGGTGGCGGCCGCCTGGCCACGGCGGCTCTGGGCTGGCCATACTCGCCATCGCCGGACTCGCGGTAGCGCAGTCCCTGCCGTTCCTGTGGCGCCGGCAGCGGCCGGCCGCCGTGCTCGCGGTGACCGCAGCGGCGCTCGCGGTCAAGTACGGCGCGCACCTCAACCAGTGGTCAGCGAGCGCCGCCGTGCTGGCCGCCGCTTACGGCCTGGGTGCCTACGGCCGCCAGCCAGCGCGCCGGGCCGCCCGGCTGCTCGCGGTGATGGCGGTGGTCGCCGCGGTCATCAGCCTCCAGGCTTTCCGCGGCAGCCATTCGGCCGCCATAGCGTGCGCGCTGCTCGGGACCGCCCTCGTGCTGGGCGAGGTAGCGGCGTCCCACCGCGACGTCGCGACGAGCGCGGCCCGGCACGCGCACGAGCAGGACCGGGCCGTCCTGGCCCGGGAGATCCATGACGTGGTCGCCCACCAGCTGAGCGCCATCGCGGTCCAGGCGGGCGCGGCCAGGTTCGCCTCCGCCGATGACCCGCAGGTGGCGGTGACCGCGGTAGCGGCCATCGAACAGGGCGCCCGTGCCGGGCTGGCCGAGCTCAACACGCTCGTCCGGCGGCTTCGCCAGAGCGGCGCAGCGGACCACCACGCGGACCCGCAGCCACGCCTCGAAGACGTCGGCGGGCTGATCGAGCGGGCGAGAGAATCCGGCTTGCGCGCCGAGCTGCTGGTCGACGGCGAGGCCAGGCCACTGACCGA
Source organism: Streptosporangiales bacterium (assembly GCA_017882645.1). GTDB lineage: Bacteria > Actinomycetota > Actinomycetes > Streptosporangiales > Streptosporangiaceae > Chersky-822. The sequence goes on from JADGPC010000283.1 coordinate 3,439, forward strand.
CGCTGTCGAGCTGGCCGGCTACCGGGTCGTGCAGGAGAGCCTGACGAATGCTATCCGGCACGCGGGAGGCACGGCAGCCACCGTGCGGCTTCGTTATCGCGCCGACGGAATCATGATCGAAGTGGCGGACGACGGCCCGGCCGAGCTCGCGGATGCGGCGGTCAGCCCGGGTGGCGGAGCGGGGCTGGCCGGAATGGGCGAGCGCGCCAGACTGCTCGGCGGCCAGCTCGAGGCCGGCCGCGGCCAGCAGGGCTTCGTCGTGCGCGCATTCCTGCCGAGCGCACCGTGACCATCCGTATCCTGCTTGCCGACGACCAGCCGGTGGTCCGTGCGGGCGTCACCCAGCTGCTCGGGACGCAGCCCGACCTCGAGGTGGTCGCCGAGGCCGAGGATGGCTGCCAGGCGGTCAGCAGGGCGGCCGAATTCAGGCCCGATGTCGTGATCATGGACGTGCGCATGCCGCGGCTGGACGGGATCGCGGCTACCAGGCAGGTGGTGGCGCTGGAGCCGGACCCGCCCCGCGTCATGCTGCTCACGACCTTCGACCTGGATGAGTACGTGTTCGACGGCTTGCTCGCCGGAGCCAGCGGCTTCCTGCTGAAGCACGCACCGCCAGAGGAGATCGTGCTGGCCGTGCGGGCCGCGGCGGCCGGGGATGCCCTCGTCTCCCCCGCGCCGATGCGGCGGCTGGTCGAGCACTTCGTCCGTGGCAGGCCGCGGGCGGCGCCGGACCTGCGACAGCTCACCGAGCGGGAGCGCGAGGTGCTCGTGCTCATGGTCCGCGGCCTGTCCAACGCCGCCATCGCGCGTGGCCTGGTCATCGGCGAGACGACAGCGAAGACGCATGTCACCCGGATCCTGACCAAGCTCGGGCTCCGTGATCGCGCGCACGCGGTCGTCTACGGATACGAGACCGGACTCGTCCGGCCCGGCGAGTGGTCGGCGAGCATTACAGCAACGTGAAGTCACCGGTGCAGTACGCCGAAGTGGGCAGCCTCGGCTCGGCCGACATCATCTCGACCAATCCGCCCGGCACCACGTGGTCGCAACTGAACGACGTGTCCTGCCCGTCGGTGGATTTCTGCCTGCTGGTCGGCTCGGCCGGCACGACGAGGAAGACAGCGCAGGGAACCATCTACCTCTCCCACGCCACCGCCTACTCCTACAGCCAGCAGAAGCTGCAGCGGCTGAGCGTTCCGGCACCGCCGCATGCCCGCACCACGGAACTGGCCGGCCTGGCCTGCGCGTCCACCACGGCCTGCATGGCGGTCGGCAACTACACCAGTGCCAGCGGAACCTGGCTGACCTACATCGCGAGGTGGACCAGCGGAAGCTGGCACGTCATCACGACGCCCAACATCAAGGGCGAGCACTTCACCACCTTCCAGGGGGTGGCGTGCCCGAGCCCGACGATCTGCATGGCAACCGGTGATGCCTACCGGCCAGGATCGCGTCCGCTTGCCGAGCGGTGGAGCGGCGGCAAGTGGCGCCTGGAGACGATGCCGGTGCGCTCGTCCGCCGGCTTCGTCAGCGACTCCTGCCCGGACGTCAGCCACTGCGTCGCCGTCGGCTGGCATGGCACAGCGGCGCTGATCGAAGCGTGGAACGGCAGCACCTGGACGGTCCAGCGGTCACCGGCCACCACCGGGGCGTTCAGCGGCGACCAGCTCATGCACGTGTCCTGCGTAACCGCGACCTCGTGCGCCGCGGTCGGATTCCGGTACAACCAAAAGGTCAAGCGCAGCACCGAACGGACGCTCGCGGTGGCCTGGGACGGCCACCACTGGGTGCTCCAGCAGACCAATAACTTCTAGCCGCTGATGGCGCGGCAGCCGCGGCCAGCTTCGGCGGCAGCGGCCGCCGCGCCAGCACGTCCCGGCCCGCCCTACCCCAGCGCGGCGGCGATCGCCAGCACCGCGGCCACGGTCTGGCCGTGCAGGTCCTCGCTCCAGGCCGCCGGCCAGGTGGACAGCTTGGCTACGACCGTCTCTGACGGCCCGTGCACGAAGACGCCCTGCCCGTTGATCCCGCTCCCGTGCAGGAACGGCAGCGCCGGATCGCGCACCCACCAGCAGTTCCGGTAATGGCCGCCGGGCGGATACCCGGACCGCTCGTCTCCCTCGGCGAACGCGCGCGGCCCGTCGGGCGCGCCGCGAACGGTGTCGTCGACCCACCAGGCAGGCACTACCTGGCGCCCTGCGGCCCGTCCCCGGCGCAGGAACAGCTGGCCGAACCTGGCCAGGTCCCGCAGCGTGGCGCTGACTCCGCCGTCCGCCATCGGGTTACCCCGCCCGTCGACGGTGATCTCGGCGTCGAACTCGGCCCCCATCGGCTGCCACAGCTCACGGCTGATCAGCTCGTGCAGCCGCTCCCCCGCTGCCCGCTCGATCACCCAGGCCAGCACGTCGGTGAGGATCGACCGGTACCGGAACGGGCCGCCATGCGGGCCGTCGTTGCCCAGCGCGGCGAAGTACTCGATCGCGTCCGCGGCCACGGGATCGCCGGCTGGCGGGCGCCACAGGTATACGCGCTCGTAGGAGCGCACGTCGGCGTGCGGGTCGGCGTAGTCCTCGTTGAATCGCGTCCCGGCCCGCATGTCGAGCAGGTCCTGCACCGTTGCGCCGGCGAAGGAGGTGCCGGACAGCTCGGGCACGACCATGCTGACCTGGGCGGCCGGGTCGAGGACGCCGCGGCCCGCCAGGATCCCCGCGAGCGCGGCGGTCACCGACTTGGAAACCGACATCAGCAGGTGGGGCGTTTCCGGCCGCATGCCGTTGAAGTACTGCTCGGTGACCACGCGGCCGCGGTGCAGGACCAGGAAACCGTCAGTCCAGGTGCCGTCGAGGAACTCCGTGATGGTCAGCTCACCGCCGTCGAAGGTGAACGCGAGACTCCCGAGCTGGCGATCAGCGCCGGGCAGCCGGCGGACGGGGCCGGTCCCCCTGGCGATCCGCGCACTCGGGATCAGCTCGCGGACATGCTGGAACGCCCATCGGTTGAACGGCGGATCCTGCCAGTTCGCCAGCGTCACCGACGCGTCAGCCGGGAACGGCGGCGCCCCCGTCATCAGCGGACGCAGTTCAGCGGTCACAGGGCTGGCCGCGGGCCTGACCCGGTCAGCCAGGGCAGCCGCTCCTCGTGCGCGGCGGCGACACGGAAGGCGGTCACGTCGTCGTAGGTCCGCCCGACCACCGCGAGACCGGTCGGCACGCCCGCCGATGACAGCCCGGACGGGACGTTCAGCACCGGGCAGCGGCTCGCGATGTTGAACGGCAGCGTCATCATGACGTCGTACCAGCGCTCGGCCGGCCGCCCGTTCACCTCGACCACATCGTCCGTGTCG
>JADGPC010000284.1 GCA_017882645.1 Streptosporangiales bacterium
CCGGCCGATGCCGCCATCGCGGACTACTACGCGTTCGGGGCCACGTCCTTCGACACCGCGGCCGCCCTGGCCGGCATGCTCCGGCAGGCCACCACCGTCAACCGGGTCCGGCCGGGCGAAGCGCTGGAGTCGAAGCTCGGCTACCTGCCGGCCGACGCGACATACGGCTGCTGCGGATTCCGGAACTCGGTCTCCGCCCTGCTGGAATACGACACCGCCGACTTCGCGCTGTCCAGGTTCGCCGCCGCGCTCGGCGATGCCACCGACGCGGCGACCCTGCAGAAGCGGGCCGGGAACTGGGCCAGCGTATTCGATTCAGGCAAGCACCTGCTCGTCCCGCGGCTGACCAATGGCACGTTCATGAGCGGCATCACGCCGACCACGTCGAGGTACTACACCGAGGGCGACGCGGCGGAGTACCTGTGGGACGTGCCGAACGACTACGCCGGCCTGTTTGCCAAGCTCGGTGGTCCTGGCAAGGTCGCCCCCGTGCTCAGGCAGTACCTGTCCCGCCCGGCCGCTGGCGGCAGCCACGCGCTGATCACCAACGAGTTCGGCGACGGCGAGCAGTACGCGCTCGACTACGCGGGCGATCCGGCCGGCACGCAGCGGGCCGTCGCCACGATCAGGAACGATGTCTACCTGCCAGGTCCTGACGGACTGCGCGGCAACGATGACCTGGGCGCCGAGAGCTCCCAGTACATCTGGGAGATGCTGGGCTTCTACCCCGAAAACCCAGGCAGCGACGGCCTCGTGCTCGCCAGCCCTGGCTTCCCCACGGCCGTCATCCAGCTGCCGTCCGGCAGCAAGATCACGATCAGCGCTCCGGGAGCCTCGGCCAGCCGGTTCTACGTCAGCGGGCTGACGATCAACGGGGCCGCCGACACCAGCCTGTACGTGCCGTTCTCCTCGCTGGCGCCGGGCGCCACGCTGGACTGGACGCTGAGCAGCACGCCGACCTCGTGGGGCAGCGCGCCGCAGGACGCGCCGCCGTCGTACCCGGCGGGCGGCTAACCCGCCCGCCTAGAGCCGGTCGAGTGCCGCGAGGATGCGCGGCTCCGACACCGGGATGGCGGCTCCGACCGGCTGCGCGAACAGGCTGACCCTGAGCTCCTCGATCATCCAGCGCACCGCGGCGACGTCGTCACGCCCGCGGGCGGCGGCGCCCAGCTCGGCCAGGACCTGCGCGTAGTCGTCGGTGACCCGGTGGATGACCGCCATCCGGCCGGTGTCCCGGCCGATGTCGGCGGGCGCCTTGTCCAGCCGGTGGGCTATCGCGCGCAGGTACCTGACCAGGTCAGGCAGGCGCCGGGCGCCGGCCTCGGTGACGAAGCCGGGGTGGATCAGCGTCGCCAGCTGGGCCCGCATGTCGGCCACGGCAGGAGCGAAGACCGGGCTCCTGGCGCCCTCCAGCTTCGACTCCGCCGTGTGGGCCTGGGTGAGGACCCTGGCCACCGCGCTGACCACGTCGGCGGTCCCGGCTCGCAGCGCCGACCTGGCCGACTCGAGCAGCGCGTCGAACCCAGCCCGGTCCCACGCCGGGCCGCCGGCCCTGGCGATGATCTCGTCGGCCGCGCAGGCGGCGCAGTCGTCAAGCAGGGCCGCGGCGCTGGGGTACGGGTGGCGGCTCATCGCCAGCTTCGCGTTGACCGGCAGCCGGCTGGCGACCGCCCGCACCCCCGACGGCACCTCGAGCAGCAGCAGCCGCCGGTTGCCGGTCCGCATCGCCTCGTCGGCCTGGGCGCAGGTCTCGAAGAGGGCGATGTCGACGGCTTCCCCGGTATCGGTCAGCGCCGGATAGGCCCTGACCTGCCCGTGGCTGAACACGCGCGGCAGCTCGTCGAAGTCCCAGGAGGTCAGCCCGGTCCTGGTCAAGTCACCGGCCGCGTCGGCCAGCCGGGCCCGCAGCTGCGGCCTGAGCGTGGCCCGCAGCTCCTCCAGGTCCTTGCCGCTGGCGAGCACCTGGCCGTCGTCGACGACCCGGAACGTCAGTCGCAGGTGCGCGGGCAGCTTCGACAGGTCCCAGTGGTCCGAAGTAATGGAGACGCCGCCGATCCGCCCGAGCTCGGCGGCGAGTTCACGAAGCAACGGCCCGCGGGCCGGATCCAGCCGGGCCAGCACGTCCCTGGCCACGTCGGGCGCGGGCACGAAGCGCGTCCGCAGCTGCTTCGGCAGCGTCCTGATCAGCTCGGTGACCAGCTCCTCGCGCAGGCCCGGCACCTGCCAGGACAGCTCGTCCCCGCTGACCTGGTTCAGCGCCGCGAGCGGGACGTCCACGGCGACGCCGTCGTCGGGCTCGCCAGGAGCGAACTCGTACGACAGCGGCAGCTCGCCCCAGGTACTCGGGTAGTCCTCCGGGCTGACCTCGTCCGGCGCCGGTCCGGCCAGGTCGGCGGGCGTCAGCGTCAGCAGGTCAGGCTCGGACTGCCTGGCCTTCTTCCACCACGAGTCGAAGTGCCGCGCCGAGGTCACATCAGCGGGGATCCGCCGGTCATAGAACGCGAACAACGCGGCGTCGTCCGTGACGATGCCGCGCCGGCGCGCCCTTCGTTCCAGCTCCTCCGCCTCCGCCAGCAGCTCGCGGTTGCGGTGAAAGAACTTATGGTGCGTCTGCCACTCGCCCTCGACCAGGGCGCGGGAGACGAACAGCTCGCGGGCCAGCACCGGGTCGACCCGGCTCAGCGTGACCCGCCGCGCCGCGACCAGCGGCAGCCCGTACAGGCTGACCCGCTCGAACGCCATCGCCGCGCCGCGCCTGGCGTCCCAGTGCGGCTCGCTGTACTCGCGCCTGACCAGATGCCCGGCCAGCGGCTCAGCCCACTCCGGCTCGATCCGCGCCACCACGCGCGCCCAGAGCCTGGACGTCTCGACCAGCTCAGCGGCGATGACCCATTGCGGCGGCCTTCGCGCCAGCACCGAATCGGGGAAGATGGAGAAACGGGATCCGCGCGCGCCAGTGAAGTCGGCGGGCCCGCGCCGCTTCTGACCGGTCTTCGCGACGTCCTGCATGCCGATGTGGGACAGCAGGCCGGCCAGCAGCGACCGGTGAACATCGTCTGCGAGCTGGGCCGGAATCCGTGGCTGTGCCTCGGCGCCCGGCCTGGCCGCGAGCTGCGCGACATGCGCGGACGGCCCGCCCCCGGCCGCCGGCCGGGCCGCGGGCTGGCCGACAGGCTGGGCGGCCCGGGCCGGCCGGTCGGGGCCGACCGCGATGCCGAGTTCCCTGGCCGCCTGCCTGAGCTGGCCGTACACGTCCTGCCACTCGCGAACCCGCAGGTAGTGCAGGTACTCCCGGCGGCACATCCGGCGGAACGCCGACCCGGACAGCTCGCGCTGGCGTTCGCGCAGGTAGTCCCACATGTTGAGAAGGGACAGGAAGTCCGAGTCCGGCTCAGCGAACCGCGCGTGCTGGGCGTCGGCGGCGTCCCTGGAGTCCGCTGGCCGCTCTCTCGGGTCCTGGATCGACAGGGCGGCGGCGATGATCAGGACCTCGCGTGCGCAGCCGCTGCGGCCCGCTTCGATGATCATCCGGCCCAGCCGCGGGTCCACCGGGAGCCTGGCCAGCTGACGGCCGATCTCGGTGAGCTTCCGCTGGCCGCCGGGCGGCACCGCCCCGAGTTCTTCGAGCAGGCGCACGCCATCGGTCACCTGGCGGGCGTCGGGCGGGTCGATGAAGGGAAATCCGGCCACCTCGCCGAGGTCGAGCGCCGCCATCTGCAAGATGACCGAGGCCAGGTTGGTGCGCAGGATCTCCGGGTCGGTGAATTCCGGCCGGGAACCGAAATCCTCCTCGCTGTACAGCCTGATGCAGATGCCGTCCGACGTGCGGCCGCAGCGCCCCTTGCGCTGGTTCGCCGAGGCCTGCGAGATCGGCTCGATCGGCAGGCGCTGCACCTTGGTCCGGTTGCTGTACCGGGAGATCCGCGCCGTCCCCGGGTCGATCACGTACTTGATGCCGGGAACGGTTAGCGAGGTCTCCGCGACGTTGGTGGCCAGCACGACCCGGCGCCCCCGGTGCGGGGCACCCTGCTGGCTTCTTCCGCCTCCGGCAAAGACTTTATGCTGCTCGGCCGATGACAGCCGGGCGTAGAGCGGGACTACTTCGAGATCGGCGTACGGGCCGCCGGCCAGCGCGTCCGCGGTGTCGCGGATCTCCCGTTCGCCGCTGAGGAAGACCAGGATGTCGCCGGGGCCGCCGGCCCGCAGTTCGTCGACGGCGTCGAGGATGCCCTGCACCTGGTCGCGCGGCTCGCCGGACGGTCCGCCCTCGGACTCGGCGGCGGGCGCAGCGGCGGGCTCGGCGAGCGGCCGGTACCGCACCTCGACGGGATAGGTGCGCCCGGAGACCTCGATGATCGGCGCGTCAGCGCCGGCGCCTCCGGCAAAATGCTTGCTGAAGCGCTCGGGGTCGATGGTGGCGGAGGTGATGATCACCCTGAGATCGGGGCGGCTGGGCAGCAGCCGGTGCAGGTAGCCGAGGATGAAGTCGATGTTCAGGCTGCGCTCGTGCGCCTCGTCGATGATCAGCGTGTCATAGCGCAGCAGCCGCCGGTCGTGTTGCAGCTCGGTCAGCAGGATCCCGTCGGTCATCACCTTGACCAGCGTCCCGCCGCCTGACTGGTCCGTGAAGCGGACCTTATACCCGACCGCCGCGCCAGGCTCGGTCCCCAGTTCCTCGGCGATCCGCTCGGCAACGGTCCTGGCGGCCAGCCTGCGCGGCTGGGTGTGGCCGATCTGGCCGGTCACGCCCCGACCGAGCTCGAGGCAGATCTTCGGGATCTGGGTCGTCTTGCCCGAGCCGGTCTCCCCCGCCACGATCACGACCTGGTGATCACGGATCGCCTGGGCGATCTCGTCCTTGCGCTGGCTGACCGGCAGCTCGGCCGGGTAAGTGATGACCGGCACGGCCGCCCGCCGAGCCTGGACCCTGGCCGCGGCGGCCTCGACATCCGCGGCTATCTGCGCCAGCGCCTGCTCCCGCCGCTGAGTGTCGCGCAGCGCGACCGCCCGTTCGATCCGGCGGTCTAGCCGGTGCTGGTCAGCCAGCATCAGCTCGGGCAGCCGAGATCGGATCTCAGCGAACGTCGGTGGCAAGGCGCAGTCTCCAGTCAGCAGCACGGCCCGGCGGGCCAGTCCGGTCCCAGCCGCCCCACCCCAAGCATGGTCGTGCCGGGCCACCGTTCGCTAACGCTTTTCCCCCGCCCCAGCTTCCGCCGCCCCAGTTTTCGCCGCCCCAGCTTCCGCCGCGCCCGCTGCTGATTCCAGGCCCGCTAGCCGAGGCGCGCCTCGGAGCGCAGCACTGCGGGGAGCTCGTCCGGCGCGGGCGTCGCACCGCTCGGCTCGCGCAGACCGCGCGCGGTGAACCAGGCCGCCACGTTGGCGGCGTCGCGGTCCAGGAACTCGGCGCCCCGCGGATGCGAGATCACGTCGATCACCTGGGGCAGGTCGATCAGGACGAGGCGGCCGCGGTGGACGAGCAGGTTGTAGGCGGACAGGTCGCCATGGGCCAGGCCCAGACCGGCCAGCGTGCGGAGCGCCTGGACAAGCTGGTCCCACAGGTCGGCCAGCTCGGCGCCGCGCGGCCGGGTCTCGGCGAGTCGCGGCGCGGCCGTCAGGTCAGGTTCCCCGACGAACTCGAGCAGCACCTCGGTGCCCGTCACCTGCACCGGGTACGGCACCGGCACGCCCGCCTGGTGCAGCCGGCTCAGCGCGGCGAACTCGGCGCTGGCCCACTGCTGGGCGATCATCGCGCGCCCGGTCGCGGTCCGGCGGGCCATCGCCCGGTTGTCCCGCGACTCGCGGACCCGGCGGCCGTCCAGGTACTCGGCGTCGCGGTGAAACAGCCTGTTCTCCGCGGCCCGGTACCGCTTGGCCGCGAGCAGGCAGGACCGTCCGGAATCCGGCACCCCCCGGCGGAGCAGGTAGACATCGGCTTCCTTGCCGGTCTTCAGGATCCCCAGCTCGGTGTCGGTCGCAGCCAGATCGGTGACCAGCCAGGCCGGGTAGGGCTGCGGGCCGCGATGGGACGGCGAGGACTGATCCCAGGTCGACCAGCGCTCGCCGTCGGGCAGCCCGTCGACAGCGTCGAAGGCATCCTCGGGCTGCAGCCGGGGACGGTACCGGTTCCGCCGGGCGAAGGTCGGTGGGTCGTCGTCGTCAAAACGCCGCTTGCCGCGGCGGGTGAATGCCTGGTCGGGCATGGAGAAGGCTCCTTGAGCAGAGGGCGGGCAGCGTGCATCGCGAGACGGTCATCGTCGTCAGGCCCTCCCTCCTGCTCGGCACTATGAGTCGGCAGCGCCGACTTATAGCGGTCGGCCCGAGGCTGCCATGCCGGGCGGGACGCGCGCAACTGATTTCCGCCGCCGAGCATCGGCTGCCCAAAGCCGATATTTAAGTCATCGCGTACCTATCCATGCGGCGGAGCGATCCTCTACCATGTACCCACGCATTCCGGAGGTAAGGGGAGTGACCGTTCCTGTCGCCCGCTCGACCGCATCAGAATGACCGTGTCCTGCCGCTGACCCGGGTTGTCTCGCTGGTGATCATCCCGTTCCTGGTCGTGGCCTTCGCCGTCTTGTCCCGTGGCCGGGCCACCTTCGCGACGCTGATGGGAGTGGCGACGATCGCCCACTGGGATTCGGTTCACTCATACGCACGTCGCGTTCTGGCTATGGGCCGGGCTCTACTTCACCACGCCATTCCTGATCTTCTGGGTCTGGCTCGCCAACCGGCGGCATGACGTCGCAGGCGCCGAGACCGACCTGCTGCTGCCGGTCGCCACGAGCCGGATCATCGCCGACCGTAGTAGGACCGAGCAAGCTTCAGCGAGACGGTCTCTTCGGCGGCCTGATCGCGGTCATTATCCTGGCCATGGTGCGCGGGATTACCGGAGCGGGTACCGGCGGCGGCCGGATCGCGGTGATCGTCTTCACTGGCGCCGTGATCGCGCTCCTGCTGTGGGGCTGGATCCGGTCAGTCAGGCGTCCCAGCCACCTGGAGATCTCCCCCGCGGCGGTCTTGCTCGTAGAGCCCGGCGGTCAGCGGAAGACGCTGGCCCGCGAATCGGGCGACGAAATCAGCGTGACTGTCGTCGGCCGCGGCCGGTACCGCAGGTCGGCGCTCACGATCGCCGGCTCGGGCACCTTGCTGCCGCTGAGCTTCTTCAGCCTGCCCGAGATCGAGCGGCAGTGCGTCGCGAGCGGCTGGCGGTTCGCCAGGCGGGGACGGCGCGCCGTCCGGTAGCGGCAGGCAGGCCGGCCCCAGCCCCGTGCGCGAGGATGGCAGGCATGCCAACCACCGACGGTGAGTACCGGCTCTACCGAGACCTGGCCAGCTGGTGGCCGCTTATCTCGCCGCCGGAGGAGTACGCGCAGGAGGCCGCCTATCTCGCGGAAGTACTGCACTCGGCCGCGACCGTCCCCGTCCGCGAGGTGCTCGATCTCGGCTGCGGCGGCGGCCACGTCGCCGTGCACCTGAAGGACAGGTTCGCCCTCACGCTGGCCGACATCTCCGGCGACATGCTGGCGGTCTCGCGGCGGCTCAACCCGGAGTGCCGCCACCTTCAGGGTGACATGCGGACGCTGCGGCTGAAGCGGACCTTCGACGCGGTCCTGGTCCACGACGCGGTCGACTACATCACCACCCAGGACGATCTCCGTCAGGTCGTCCAGACCGCGTTCGCCCTCTGCCGGCCGGGCGGGGTCGCGGTCTTCGTGCCCGACTACGTGAAGGACACCTTCGGTGATCTCACCGGCGGCGGAGGCGGCGGCACCGACGCGGCCGGCCGCCAGGCCACTTTCACCGAGGTGACCTGGGATCCGAACCCGGCCGATGACTGGGTCCAGGCCGAGTACGAGTTCACGCTGCGCCACGCGGACGGCACCGTCGACGTCGTCCGCGAGACCCACCGGCTCGGCGCGTTCAGCCGCGAGCTGTGGCTGCGCCTGCTGGCCGAATCCGGGTTCGACCCGTCGGCCGATGTCGGCGGCCCCGCGATGCCTGGCCAGCGTCCGGACAACCTGTTCGCCGGCGTCCGGCCGCAGTTACCTCGGGACACCGGGCACCGGCCCCTGAGCACTACGTTGATCCACATGAACGACCGGCGCCGCCTCGAACTGCGCGCGGACTGCGAACGCTGCGCCGCGCTGTGCTGTGTCGCACCAGCGTTCTCGGTCTCGGCGGAGTTCGCCATCGACAAGGCCGCCGGCCAGCCGTGCCCGAACCTGCGGGCGGACTTCCGCTGCTCCATCCACGACCGGCTGCGGCCGAGCGGGTTCGGCGGCTGCGCCGCATTCGACTGCCTCGGCGCCGGCCAGCAGGTCGTCCGCGGCACATTCGGCGGCCGGGACTGGCGGAGCGAGCCGGAACTCGCGGCGCCGATGTTCGCGGCCTTCGCGGTCATGCGGCCGCTGCACGAGTTGCTGTGGTACCTCAACGAGGCGCTGGCGCTGAACCCGGCGGAACCGCTGTCGGGTGAGCTCGATCGAGCATTTTCGGCAACGGAGCGCCTGACGCACTGTGGTCCCGACGAGCTGATCGCCATCGACGTCGACGCACACCGGCGCGAGGTTAACACCGTCCTGCTCCGCGTGAGCGAGCACGTGCGCGAACGCGCCGGCGCCCTCGGTCCCGACCTGCGCGGCGCCGACCTGGCCGGCAAAGACCTGCGCCAGACAGGCCCGAACGGCACCAGCCCGCGCAGCACCGGCCAGCGCGGCACGGGCCGGGGCGGGGCGAGCCTGCGCGGCACGGGTCAGGGCGACAGGGGTCGGGGCGGGGTGAGCCTGCGCGGGGCGAGCCTGCGCGGGGCCCTGCTGATCGGCGCTGACCTGCGGAACGCCGACCTGAGATACGCCGACCTGACCGGCGCTGACCTGCGCGGCGCCCGCTTGGCCGGCGCCGACCTCGGCACGACGCTCTTCCTCGCCCAGCCCCAGCTCGACTCCGCGCTCGGCGACTCCCGCACCACCCTCCCGCCGCACCTATCCCGCCCACTGCACTGGTCCCACTCGTCCCACCGGCCGCCGACCCCCACGCGATAGCTGCGACAACGCTGAACCCTTGATGTCGCCATACGGGCTGTCGCAGAATCGGCTGGCCGGGCGGTGGCGGGCTGGGCGGTGCCGGGGTTCACGGGGCAGGGCGGTGCCTGCCGGGCTAGGTGGCCAGGTTCGTGAGGGCCTGGCTGGTGAGGTGGCC
>JADGPC010000285.1 GCA_017882645.1 Streptosporangiales bacterium
CGCCGTCCGCGCGTCCGAGCTGGCCGAGGCTGTCCGCGGCTGGACCGCCGGTAACCCCTACGACACGGTGGAACTGATCAACTCGCTGCGCCGCGACAAGGTACTGCTGCTGGGCGACGAGGGCTGGAGCTGGGACGCCGCGTCGATCAGACGCCACGTCGGCCAGGGTGATGTGCTGGAGCTGCTCTCGGATCGGATCACATGCCTGCCACCACCGGCCCGGGAGCTACTGCAGATCATGGCCTGCCTCGGGAGCGAGGTTCCCCTCGACCTGATCGCCGCCGCGGTCGGCTCGCCGGTCGCGGTGGTCCGGGAGCGGCTGGTGGCTCCGCTCGAGGATGGGCTGCTCATCCTGGATCAGGACGGGAGCCACGGCGACCGCGGCCGGGACAGCGTCCGGTTTCGTCACGACCGGGTGCACCAGGCCGCCTACGCCGGGATGGGCCCCTCGCAGCGATCCGCGCTGCACCTGGCACTGGGCCGCAGGCTCGCGGCGTCCGCCTCAACTCAGGTCGAGGCCGCCGAGCAGTACCTCAGCGCCGGCCCGAGCACCGACTCGAGCACCGACTCGAGCTGGGCCGGATCGCGCAGCTGTACCGGGCAGCCGCCACGAACGCCCGGCGCACGAGCAGCTATGTCGCTGCCGAGCGCTATCTGAGCGCCGCGATGACGATCTGGGAGGCGCTGGGGATCGCCGCCGACGACCTGTCACTGGTCGATCTGGAGGTGGAGCGGCATGCTGCGCTGCACAGCCTCGGGCGGCTGGACGAGGCCGACGCCGTCTACGCCTCGATCGAGCACCGGCGCCCGGAGCCTCAGATCCTGGCGGTTGCCGCCTGCACCCAGCTGAGCAGTCTGAGCCAGCGCAACCGGCATGCCGAAGCGCTCGCGCTGGGGATGACGCTGCTGGCCCGGCTCGGGGTGGCGACCCCCTACCAGGACTTCGGCGCTGACGTCGAGGCCAGGTTGGACGAGCTGGTGGATTGGGCCTCGCGACTCGACCTGGCCGGAGATCTGGCCCGGCCCGAGATCGACGATCCACGGGCACGGGCCACCCAACGGTTGTTCAGCCGGTTGCTGCCGACCGCGTTCTTCGCCGGGGAGCCAACGGTCGTCGCGTGGATCGTGCTGGAGAGCCAGCGAATGTGGTCGCGGTACGGTCCCGCCGGCGAGCTGGCCGCGAACCTGAGCTGTGTCGGGCTGGTGGCCGTTCGGCTGCGGGGTGACCATCGGATCGGCCACACCGTCGGGCGTCATGTTCTGGCGGTCGGCGAGGCGCGTGGCTACGAACCGGACACCTCCGTCCTGCGCCATCGCCACGCCCTGCACGTGATGCCGTGGATCGAGCCCTTGGAGAACACGTTCGCCCAGGCCCAGCTCGCCCGGGAGGGCCTGCTTCGTGGCGGCGATCTGCAGATGGCCGGGCACACCAGCCTCACCCTGCTCGCCGCTCAGCTGGACGGCGGCCGGACCGTGGAGATGTCGACGGTCGAGATCGAGGCGGCTCTCGCCTTCGCCGCACGCACCGGCAATCATCACACGGCTGCGTTCATCGTGTCCTACCGGCAACTGGCGCGCACCCTCTTGGGCGAGACCGAGACTCCCGGCGGATTCGACGACGCGTCGTTCAGTCAGGAAGCACATGAGGCGCAGGTCGAGGGCAACCCGTTGGCGGCCGGAGTCTTCCATCTCTGCCGATCTCTCGCGGCCGCCCTGTTCGGCGACGGTCCGGCGCTGGCCCGGCACACGGCTTCGGCGATGTCGCTGCAGCGGTTCGTCCCGGGCTACCCGGTCGCCCTGGGCCGGCTGTTGCGAGCGCTGTCGCTCGCGGACCAGGTCAAACTCGCCCAGCCGCAGGCCCGGTCCGAGCTCCTGGCCGAACTCGACGACTGCCGCGACTGGCTGACGGCGCGAGCCGCCGACGCACCCGGCACCTTCCGGCATCTGCAATTCCTGGTCGACGCCGAGCGCGCCTGGGCCGTCGACGACTTCCGGGCGGCGGTCACGGCTTTCGACGCGGCGGCCCAGCTCGCCGGGTCACGTGAGCGCTCGTGGCAGCGGGCACTGATCGCCGAACGATCGGCGTACTTCTCGATGGCGCACGGACTGGAGCGGGCCGCTCGAGCGTCGCTGGCCGAGGCCGTCCATCAGTACCGGGTCTGGGGAGCGACGGCCAAGGTGCGCGAACTGGAGGCCGCCCACCCCCAGCTGCGCCCCGCCGAATCCCCGCGTGACGCCGCCTCGTGGTCGCGCACGAGCCGGCGCAGCAGCAGCAGCGTGGGCTCCGATGCCCTCGACATGGTGGCGATCCTGCGTGCTTCGCAGGCGCTCAGCTGCGAGACGAACCTCGACCGGCTGCACGCCGTCCTCGTCACGCAGCTCACCACCCTCACCGGCGCCACGGACGTCCTGGTGGCGCTGCGCAACGAGGACACCCAGGAGTGGTTCCTGCCGGCTGCCGGCCGCACCGACGCCGTACCCGTACCGATCGACGAGGCGGGCAGCCGCGGCCTGATCCCCATCACAGCGTTCAGGTATGCGGAGCGGACCCGGCAACCTCTGCTGGTCGATGACGCGACCGGCGACGACCGCTTCGGTCATGATCCTTACCTGGCGGGTCTCAGCCGCTGCTCGCTCCTGGTGGTTCCCCTGCTGAGCCAGGGATCCGCGCGGGCGGTGCTGCTGCTGGCCAACCAGCGCAGCAACGGCGCCTTCACGGCGGGGCGCCTCGACGCAGTCATGATGCTCACCAGCCAGCTGATCGCCTCGCTCGGGAACGCGCTGTTGTACGGCTCTCTGGAGGACAGGGTGCTCGAGCGCACCAGAGCACTCGAGTCGGCGAACCGGCAGCTGGAGACTCTCTCCATCACCGACGCGCTGACCGGCCTGGCGAACCGACGCCACTTCACCCGGGTCCTCGACGCGGAATGGGAGCGAGCCCTCAGATCCGGCCGGTCGATCACAGTGCTGATGATCGACGTCGACCGTTTCAAGAGTTACAACGATCACTACGGCCATCCGGGCGGCGACGAGTGCCTCCGGCTCGTCGCCGAGACGCTGGCGCGAGCGACGCGCGGCGTCACGGACGTGGCCTGCCGGTACGGTGGTGAGGAGTTCGTGGTCATCCTGCCCGAGGCCGACCTCACGGCGGCCCGCGCGGTCGCCGAACGCGCCCGCACAGCCGTCGCCGACCTCAGGCTGCCGCACGTCGCCTGCGATGCCGGCATCGTGACGGTCAGTGTAGGCGTGGCCGCGGTCGTCCCCTCACCCGCGGCGACCAGCGAAGATCTCGTCGCGGCGGCCGACGCGGCGCTGTACCGGGCCAAGGAGAACGGCAGAAACCGGGTGCACTGCGCGCCTGAATGACCAGGTCGGTCGCTCGCCGATCGCTCGATGCCGGTGCATGTCCCGGTCGAACGGCTCAAGGTCGCTCCCTCCAGGGTCGAGGGTCGATCGTGGTCACGTCTTCGGCACCGCCCCCCGCGGGCCAGCACTCCACCGGGCCCGGGCTCCGCACGCTTCGCCTGGTGTCGGCGGTGCTGTCCGCGGCGATCCTGCTGCCGGCGGGCGGCCTGCTGGCGCCCTGGCCGGCGGCCGCCGATCCGCAGTACCCCAGCGTGGGCAGCGTGCAGCAGGCCCGCGCGGCGGCCGCGGCGAAGGCCGCCGAGCTCGACCGGGTCCGGTCCGCGCTGGCCGCCGGTGCCGCCCGACTGGACGCCGCCCGGCTGGCCGCCGAGCAGGCGGCAGAGGCGTACGACGCCGCCGCGATCGAGCTGACCCGGCGAAGCACGGCGTCAACCGTGGCGGGCGCGAACGCGGACCGGGCCGCCGCGGTGTTCCGGAACTCGCGGGCAGCGGTCGGCCGGTTGGCCGCCCAGGCCTACCGGAACGGCGCCGAGCCCGGCCTGGCGAGCGCCGTCCTGTCGTCGAGCGGGCTGCAGGATCTGCTGGACCGATCGACGATGCTCGAGATCGTCGGCGGCGAGCGGGTCCGCACCATGCAGCAGATGAACAACTCCAGGATCTTCGCCGGCTGGGTGCGGCAACAGGCTGCCGAAGCGCTCCAGCAACAGCAGAACGCCACCGCGGCCCTGGCCGCGGCGCAGACGGCGGCCCGGCAGGCGGCGGCCGAAGCGACCGCGGCGATGGCCTCCATCCAGGTCGAACAGCGGTCCCTGCTGACCCAACTGAGCGCCCTGCGAGCGACCTCGACCACCCTTGAGCGACAGCGCCTGGCCGGCCTGGCGGCCGCCGCCGCGGCGGCGCGGGAGTCGGCCAGCCGTCGACCCGGCCGTCGCGCGCAGTCCTCGAACGACCCGGGAGCCGCGCCCGCGGACGCGGGCGGGGATTCCGGCGCACCCTACGGCTCCGCCGAGGGGACGGCGGCGAGCGGGCTGGCCGCCGTGGCCTGGGCCAGGCAACGGGTCGGGCTGCCCTATCAGTGGGGCGGCTCCGGGCCCGACAGCTACGACTGCTCGGGTCTGACGATGCGGGCCTGGGAACAGGCAGGGGTGAGCCTGCCGCACTACGCGGCGTCCCAGTACGCGCGCGGTGCACGTGTGCCGTACGCGTCGATGCGCCCCGGCGATCTGATCTTCTACGCCACCGACACCGGCGATCCGTCGTCCATCCATCACGTCACCATGTACATCGGTGCCGGGATGATGATCGAGGCGCCCTACACCGGCGCGAACGTGCGGATCGTCCCCGTCCGCTGGAACCAGGCGATGCCGCGAGCCGGTCGCCCCTGATCCGGCCGAACCCGGGTCGGGCTACCGGTCGAGCTGGGACGCCGGCGAGCTGTCGCTGCGCTGCCGCCCTGCGGTGAGCTGATAGTTCTGTAATGTCCGTTTCGGCCGCTTCCCAGCGGTCGCCGGCCCGGATCGGGCCGGCACCTTCGCCGGCGGGAGATCTTGATGCGCTACCGCACGTTCGGGCGCACCGGCCTGCGGGTGTCGGAGCCGTTCCTGGGCGCGATGACGTTCGGTGAGCAGGGTGGTGTCGGTGCCCCGCCGCAGGAGTGCCGACGCATGCTGGACGCGTACGCCGACGCCGGTGGAAACGTGATCGACACCGCGATCAACTACCGTGGCGGCGCCAGCGAGGAGATCCTCGGCGAGCTGCTCGCCGGACGCCGTGACCGCTTCGTGCTCGCGACGAAGTACACCGTCAGCCGTGATCGGACCGACCCCAACGGCGGCGGCAATCATCGCAAGAACCTGCGGCTGTCGCTGCAGACGAGCTTGCGTCGGTTGCGCACCGATTACCTGGACGTGCTGTGGGTGCACATCTGGGACCAGCACACGCCGATCGAAGAGACCATGCGCGCCCTCGACGACGAGGTACGTGCGGGTCGGGTGCTCTACCTCGGGGTTTCCGACGTGCCGGCCTGGGTCGTTTCGCGGGCCAACACGCTGGCGGAATGGCGGAGCTGGACCGCGTTCGCCGGCCTGCAGGTGCCGTACAGCCTGGCGCAGCGCGACATCGAGCG
>JADGPC010000286.1 GCA_017882645.1 Streptosporangiales bacterium
TGGTCCCTTCCGTCGTCTCCGGGGCGTCGAGCCTGCCGCTAGCTGCTGGCAAATCGTGCTGGGCTAGTCACAATGGCACCGCCGTGATCAAGCTGAACTCCTTCGTGCAGCACGCGAGCATCTTGCGGCTCGGGTACCTGGCCGGCACCCGTGGGCAAGTGCTTATCCAGTTCGGCGGTCAGACCCTCATCTATTACATCGAGAGGGGCCTGAAGGCGGCTTTCCTTCACGTGCACGGCAGCGGGCGCACGGTGGTGATCGAGGCAATTACCGGCCGGCTGCCCTGCATTGGCGATGTGCGGGTTGGTGTGCTGCTGCCATCCGGGGCGGGTCCGGCAATTCCGGCTCTGGCCGTGAACGGATAACAAGCGCAGACCGCTGATCGTGCCATCAGCGTGGGATAACCAGCGCGTCGACGGCGACGGCGCCGCCCGGTCCGCAGATCAGCGGATTGATGTCGATCGCGTCGATGTCGTCGCCGAGCTCGCTGGCGAGCTCGGCGAGGCCGGTGATGGCACGGGCGATCGCGCCGAGATCGGCCGGCGCGGCACCGCGGGCGCCGGCCAGGAGCCTGCTGACCTTCAGCCCGGCCACCAGCCCGGCGGCCTGCTCTTGCGTGAGCGGCGGCAGCGCGACCGCCCGGTCGGCGATCAGCTCGACCAGGATGCCGCCGGCGCCGACGACGATCAGCGGGCCCAGGTCGGGATCGCGGACGACACCGAGCGCTAGCTCGGTACCGCCGGGAACTGTCTCGCAGACCAGGGCGGCCGGCCCGAGCCGGGCGGCCAGGTCGGCGTAAGCGGAGCTCAGCTCGGCGTCGGAACCGACGCCGAGCACCACGCCGCCGAGGTCAGACTTATGGGCGACGCCGGGCTGGTCGGTCTTGAGTACGACTGGATACCCGATTCTCGCGGCGGCGGCGAGCGCCTCGCCGGTGTTGCCGGCGCGCTCCGCCCTGGCGACGGCGATGCCGTACTCGCCGAGCAGCGCGAGCTGCGCGGTGCCGGTCTGGCTGCCCTGCCTGAGCAGCTTCCTGGCCCTACTGACCCTGGCCGGGCTGACCCTGGCCGAACCGACCCTGGCGGCATCGCGCCCGGGGCCGGCGGTCGGTGTGGCTGGCTGGCGGTCCTGCCAGTCGAGCATGTGACGCAACGCCAGCAACCCGGTCCGCATGCTCTCCAGCACCGGGATTCCGCTGCCGCGCAGCATGGCGGCCGCATCGTGGTCGATGGCGCTGGCCAGGTTGCTGATCACGGCGACCGGCTTGTCCGTGCGGGCGGCGGCATCGAGCGCGGCGAGCTGATAGGACGTGTCGCCGTCGAGTTCGGTGACGAGGTCGACCGCGAGTGCCACCGCGTCGACGCAGTCGTCCTGCGCCAGCGCGGTGAGCGAGTCGGCGAACAGCTCCCGGGTGCTGGCGCCGGTTCCCCAGACGTCCAGCGGGTTGGTGGGGAGCAGGCCGGGGTCGAGCAGGTCCTCGAGCCGCGCCCTGGTCGTCTCGCTGATCGTCGCGAACGGGACACCCAGGACTTCGGCGACGTCGGCGGCGTGCGCCCGCTCCAGGCCCGAGTCGTGCACCGTGGCGATGCCGCGGACCCGCTGCGGGCCGTCGGCCGGATCAGGCGCACGGCGATGGCCGGGGCTGTGTTGGCTTCGGCCGTGTTGGCTTCGGCTGTGTTGGCTTGGGCGATGGCTGGTGCGGAGCGAGAACAGCTCGAGAGTGTCCGCCATCTCGGCCAGGTCGGCGACCCGGTGCAGGCCGTAGGCACGGGCCAGTGCCTCCCAGCCGCCGTCCGAGCCCGCTAGCGCCCCGGAATGCGCGGCGACCATAGCCCGGCCGCTGGCCGAGTTTCCTGCGGTCAGCAGGACCACGGGCAGATCGCGCTGCGCGGCCGCGGTCAGCACGTCGCGGAGCATTGCGGGCTCGCGCATCGCCTCGAGGACCAGCGCAAGCACCTTCGTTTCCGGCTGGCTGAGAGCGTAGGACAGGTACGACGGCGCCGCGGTGACGAGTTCCTGGCCGGAGGAGACCGCGAGAGTGAACCCGAACGCGCGGCGGGTGCGCAGCAGGGCGGAGAAGACCGACCCCGAGTGCGTCACCAGGGCGACCGGGCCTGCGGGCAGCGGCTCGGGCTCGACGTATCCCATCGCCCGGAGGCCGTAGCTCACGTTGGCGAAGCCCATGCAGCCGGCGCCGCAGAGCTCCATCCTGGCGGCCAGCGCGATCGAGGTCAGCCGCTGCCGCAGGGTCGGCCGGGGGGCAACTGGCCCGGGCATCGCGTCCGCGCTGTCCGGGCCCGGACGCGGCGGGCCCGGACGCGCCGGGCCCGGCGTCTCGGGTGCCGGGTCCTCGTGGGCGTTGCCGAAGATCACGGCGGACCGGCAGCCCTGCTCCGCGGCCATGGTCAGCTGGTCCTCGACGGCCGCGTCAGGAACTCCGAGCAGGACGAGGTCGGCGGGCTCGGGCAGCTCGGCGAGTGACGGGTAGCAGCGGCGGCCGTCGATCTCCGGGTACCGCGGGTTCACCGGGAGGATGACCGGCCGAGCCGGTGACTTCGCCACCTCGGCGACCATCCGTGCGCCGAAGCTGTCAGGTCGCCTGGACGCGCCGACCAGCGCCACCGACCGGGCTTCCAGCATCGCCCGAA
>JADGPC010000033.1 GCA_017882645.1 Streptosporangiales bacterium
AGAAGATCTCCAAGACCCAGTCAGTCACTTCGCAGATCCCGCACGAGATGGCGAAGGCGGACGTGCACATCGGCCCGTCGGACCACGTGCCGTGGCTGGACGACCGCAAGTGGGCCTACGTGCGGCTCGAGGGCCGCTCGTTCGGCGACACTCCGCTGAGCCTGGAGTACAAGCTCGAGGTCTGGGACTCGCCGAACTCGGCGGGCGTGATCATCGACGCGGTCCGCGCCGCGAAGATCGCCAAGGACCGCGGCATCGGCGGCCCGATCACCTCGGCGTCGTCCTACTTCATGAAGTCGCCGCCCGAGCAGTACAGCGACGACGTCGCCCGCGAGGCGGTCGAGAAGTTCATCCGGGCCGAGGTCGACCGCTAGTACCTCCCAGCATCATCTCGTTGCGGCCGGGCGCTGTTTGGCGCCCGGCCGTAACCTGATCACGTGACTGCCGATGCCCACGCCCCGGCGGGACGATCCTCCTTCATCGGCGACCTGCGCACGGTGCTGGCCGGGAGCGGCTTCCGCAAGCTCTTCGCGACCCGGCTGATCTCGCAGACCGGCGACGGGCTGTTCAACGCCGGGCTGGGCACCTACGTCTTCTTCAACGCGACGACCTTCCCCAACCCGGCCGCCGCCGCGACCTCGTTCGCCGTGCTCTACCTGCCGTACTCGCTGATCGGCCCGTTCGCCGGGGTCTTCATCGACCGCTGGTCACGCCGCCAGATCCTGCTCTGGTCGGCGCTGCTGCGGGCCGGCTTCACCGCGATCGCCGCCGTCTTCGTCCTGACCGGCGCACTGGGCCTGCCTATCTGGCTGACGGCGCTTGTCGTCCTCGGCGTCAACCGGTTCTTCCTGTCCTCGCTGTCCGCCGCGCTGCCGCACGTCGTCGCGGCTGACGAGCTGGTCATGGCGAACTCGGTCGGTCCGACCTCGGGCACCGTGGTGGCGTTCATCGGCGGCATCGCGGGCATCGGAGTCGGCCTGCTCACGGGTACGGGTCAGACTGGATCAGCGGTAACGCTGCTGGCCGCGGCAGTGTGCTACTTCCTGGCCGGGCTGAGCGCGAGGCGGATGCCGAGGACCTCGCTCGGGCCCGACCTGGGCGAGGCGCATGTGGGCAGCGTGGTGGTCGAACTCGAAGGGGTCGCCGCGGGACTGCTCGCCGGGCTCCGCCACGTCTGGCACCGGCGCCCCGCCCGGGCGGCCCTGACCGCCACCGGCGCGCACCGCTTTCTCTACGGGATCCTGCTGCTGATGTCGATCCTGCTGTACCGGAACTACTTCTACCCGGGCAGCGGCGGCCACGAGGCCCTCAAGCACTTCCTGCCGGTGGTGATCAGCTCGGCGCTGGGCTACGGCGCGGCGGCCTGGCTCACGCCGATCGTGACCAGGCGGCTGACGAACGCGACCTGGATCACGATCCTGCTCGCGGCCGGCGGCGTGGTCACGGCGGCGCTCGGGCTGACCTTCGGCCAGGTCGAGTTCATCGCGATCGGTTTCGGGCTCGGCGTGGCGGCCCAGGGAGTGGCGATCTGCACGACCACGATCCTGCAGCAGGAGATGGAGGACGACTTCCGCGGTCGCGTGTTCTCGGTCAACGACATGCTCTACAACGTCACGTTCGTGCTCGGTGCGGCGCTGAGCGCCGCGTTCATGCCGCTGAACGGCCGGTCGGTGCCGATGCTGCTGATCGTGGGGTGCGGCTATCTGGTCGCGGCGGCCGGCTACCGGCTGGCGGCCGGTCAGCCGCGGCCGGCCGCCCCGCCATCGTCCGGAGCCGCCCCAGCCGGCGGATCCCTGGGCGGTGGCTCCCCGGCGGGCGACTCGCCGGCCGGGGACAGGCCGGACTCGCGGGCCCAGCGCAGCAGTTCCTGAACGGCCTGGTCGCGGCCGAGCGGGCCGTGCTCCATCCGCAGCTCGAGCAGGAACGCGCGAGCCTTGCCGACGAGCGGGCCAGACTCGATGCCGAGCAGCGCCATGATCTCGGTGCCGTCCAGATCCGGCCGGATGGCCGCCAGCTCCTCCTGCTTCTCCAGCTGGGCGATCCGGCGCTCGAGCGCGTCGTAGCTGCGGGCCAGCCGCTCAGCCTTGGCCTTGTTCCTGGTCGTGCAGTCGGCCCTGGTCAGCGCGTGCAGCCGGGACAGCAGGGGGCCAGCGTCCGTGACGTAGCGGCGGACCGCGGAATCGGTCCACTCGCCGGTGCCGTACCCGTGGAACCGCAGGTGCAGGCTGATCAGCTTGGCGACGTCGGCCGTCACGTCGCCCGCGACCCGCAGTTCCTTCAGCCGCTTCCGCGCCAGCTTCGCGCCGACGGCGTCGTGGTGGTGGAAGGCGACCCGGCCATCGGGCAGCAGCGACCTGGTGGCCGGCTTGCCGATGTCGTGCAGCAGGGCGGCCAGCCGCAGCCGCACGTCCCGCTCCAGGCCGTACCGCTCTTCCAGCTCGATGGCCTGGTCCAGCACGGTGAGCGAGTGCCGGTAGACGTCCTTGTGCCGGTGATGCTCGTCCCGCTCCAGCCGCAGCTTCGGTACCTCGGGCAGGAAATGATCGGCGACGCCGGTCCGGACCAGCAGGTCGATCCCGGCTGACGGGCCGCCGGGGCGGCTCGCGCGCAGCAGCTTCTCGAGCTCGACGGCCATCCGCTCGGCCGACACGATCTCCAGCCGCCAGCCGAGCTCGGCCATCGCCGCGCGGACTTCCGGCGTCGGCCGCAGACCTAGCTCGGCGACGAAGCGTGCCGCCCGCAGCATCCGCAGGGGGTCGTCGTTGAACGAGTCCTCGGCCCGGCCGGGCGTGCGCAGGATCTTGTCGCGCAGGTCAGCCAGGCCGCCGAACGGATCGACCAGCTCGTTCGCCGGCAGCCGCGCGGCCATCGCGTTGACCGTGAAATCCCGCCTGGACAGGTCGGCGACGAGCGAGGTCTCGTAGCGGACATCTGGCTTGCGCGAGGTGCCCTGGTACGCCTCGCTGCGATAGGTCGTGATCTCGAAGAGGCTGTCACCCTTGCGCAGCCCCACGGTGCCGAACCTGATCCCGACCGGAAAGGTGGTATCGGCCCAGTCCTTCGTGAGCTCGAGCACGCGCTCGGGCCGCGCGTCCGTCGTCAGGTCCAGATCGCCGTGCGGGCGTTGCAGGAACGCGTCGCGGACCGGGCCGCCGACCAGCGCCAGCTCATACCCCTCCCGCACGAAGATCCGCGCCAGCTCGTCGGCTCGCCGCAGGCCGGCGGACAGCGCCGATGCCAGCAGGGCCTTGGCCGCGCGCTGCTGCTGCGGCGTCACAGGAGTGGGATCGTGCACGGGCATCGAGGGTAGGCGCTCGGCCGGCCCCGCCGAAATCCGGGATGCCAGCACGGCTATCCGGCCGCCCAGGGGAAAGGTACAGGTGGTGCACCGGTTTGGCATGCGGGCGCTTCCCGGCCATGGTCTGGTGGACCGGTGGTGAACACCGGACGGCCCGGCGCGGTCGCCGACCGCAATAACATGTGCGCCATGGCCCGCTCGCACGTCGCCAGGTATCTGCCTGGCCAGGTACCAGCCAGGATGCGGGGTGTCGCGGCGACCGCAGTAGTCGCGCTCTGCGCCGCGCTTCCCCTGCTGGCCAGCTCGGCGCAGGCGCGGGCAGCAGCCGCTCAGCCGGCCGCCCAGGGCCAGCCAGCGACCGGTCCGCTCACGCTCACCGTCACGTCGGTGAGCCCGTCCTACGCCGAGCAGGGTCATCAGGTCACGATTACCGGCCGGGTCAGGAACACTTCCGCGTCGGCGGCCAGCGCGCTGTCGGTGCAGCTGCTGTCATCCACGACGCGGCTGCCAACGCGGCAGGTTATGGAGAGCTTCGCCGCAGGCAGCTACCCGCCCGGGGGGACCCCGGTCAGCGTCGCGCCCGTCACCCGGCTGACTCTCGGCGGCGGCAAGAGCTGGGACTGGACGATCACCTTCCCGGCCAGCGCACTTGGGCTGAGCTGCTTCGGTGTCTATCCGCTGACCGCCGAGGTCAGCGACGCGGCCCTGAGCGTGGCCAGCGATCCGATCCCGCTGCCGTACTGGCCGGCGAAGGCCGGCTCCTGCTCGGGCGAGCCCCGGCCGCGCCCGTCGCCGATCTCCTGGATCTGGCCGCTGATCGACACCCCGCACCAGGATGCCTGCCGCGGCCTGATCGACAACCGGCTGGCCGCGAGCATCGCGCCGGCCGGGCGGCTGGGCGGCCTGCTGGCCGTCGGCAGCCGCTATTCCGCCAGCGCCGGGCTGACCTGGGCCATCGATCCCGCGCTGCTGGACAGCGTGCGGGTCATGCGCCAGCCGTACCAGGTCGGCCTGTCCGACACGTGCGGCGCGGAACCTGAGCATCCAGCCAGCCGGAGCGCCGCGCGCTGGCTGGCCGGCCTGGTCAAGGGGACCAGCGGTCAGCCCGTCTTCCTCACTCCCTACGCGGACGCCGACATCGCCGCCCTGACCAGGGCCGGGAACAGCGAGGACCTGCGGTCCGCCTTTACCATCGGCAATGAGGTCGGGCAGGACGTTCTCGGCCGCGGCGCCGTGCCGGCCAGGCTCCCGGCCGGGCGGCGGCAGCTGTCCGCGATCGCCTGGCCTGCGGGCGGGACCGCCAGCGGCGCGCTGCTCGACAGCTTCGCGGCCGCCAACGTCGACACGGTGATCCTGACCGCGCCGGCCGTCTCGCCGGTCGGGTACACGCCGGGCGCGGTCACGAGCACGCTGACCGGGATCGGCATCAAGCTGCACGTGCTGCTGGCCGACCATGCCATCACGGCCCTGCTCGGGTCCAAGGCGGCAGCGTCGCGCAGTGCCGGCGCGATCTTCAGGGTCCGCCAGCTGTGCCTGGCCGAGACCGCGATGATCGCGGCCGAGGCACCGGGCATGCCGAGGCCGATCGTCGTCACCCCGCCCAGGCGCTGGGACCCGGCACCCCGGCTCGCAGGCGGCCTGCTGGCCGACACCGTGCAGGCGCCCTGGCTGCGGCCCTCGACGACCGGCCAGCTGGTGACGATGCCGACCGAGCACGTCTACCGGCAGCTGACCCAGCCGGAGTCAGGCCATGAGCTGTCCGCGAAGCTGCTCAGCAAGGTGACCAGGCTGGATCGCAGGATCGCGCTGCTCCAGTCGATCCGGGTGCCGCCCGATCCGGCACTGAAGCG
>JADGPC010000287.1 GCA_017882645.1 Streptosporangiales bacterium
CGACGAGCCAGGGTTCTGGGAGACTTACGGCTACCACATGTACGGAGACCCATGGCAGGAACAGCGGTACGCGGGCGACTGACCTGGCAGATCGCCACGGTCGGCGAGGTGATCGACGAGACGCCGACGGTCCGCACCATCGAGCTGGACGTGCCGGGCTGGGCCGGGCACCGGGCCGGGCAGCATCTGGACGTGCGGCTGACGGCCGAGGACGGGTACGTCGCCGAGCGGTCGTACTCGATCGCTTCGGCGCCTGGCGAGCCGGTCGCGATCACCGTGCAGCGGATCGCTGACGGCGAGGTCTCGCCGTACCTCACCGGCGAGCTGCGCCCGGGCGACGAGCTTGAGCTGCGCGGGCCGGTCGGCGGCTACTTCGTCTGGGACGCCGGGGGAGCGGAGCGCCCGCTGGTGCTGGCGGCTGGCGGGTCAGGGATTGTTCCGCTCCGGTCGATCCTGCGGGACCGCCAGCGCAGCGGCAGCGGGGTGCCGGCCCGCCTGCTGTACTCAGCCAGGTCGTTGCCCGAGGTCATCTACCACGACGAGCTTGACGGCTACCGCGACGTGGCCGTGACGTACACGCTGACCAGGCGCCAGCCACCGGGCTGGACTGGTCATGCCGGGCGGATCACCGCGGACCTGCTGGCGGAGGTCGCCTGGCCCGTCGGGCAGGATCCGGTCGCGTTCGTGTGCGGGCCGACGAGCTTCGTGGAGCATGCCGCGGACGGGCTGGTCGGGCTCGGCTACCCGCCGCACCGGGTGAAGACCGAGCGCTTTGGCGGGACCGGAGGACGCTGATGCCTGATCTGGATGCCCGCGCTTTCGACGGCCCCGCGCTCGACGGCACCGCCCTGGACGGCAATGCGATCGCCGGGTTGCTGCACGAGGTGTTCGGCACCGAGATGACGTCCGCCATCGGCACCTGCGCGTCCTGCGGCGCGACCGGCCCGCTGGCCGAGTGCGTCGTCTACCTGCGCGCGCCCGGCACTGTGGTCCGCTGCCGCCGGTGCGCGGGCCTGCTGATCGTCATCGCGCGGGTACGCGCGATGAACTGCGTCGACCTGCGCGGCCTCGCCGCGCTGGCTGCGCCCTGAGGACCGCGTGCCGCAGCATACTGGCCCGTCGTACGATGACGTCATGCGGCGACGTTGCGCGGGTTCAGCGAATCGCACAGAACCCCTCGGCCCGTGACCGAGCCAGCGGGGACTGGGCCAGCGGGGACTGGGCCAGCGGGGACTGGGCAGGCAGCCCCGCGGCGGGCCGCCATCGTGACGGTGGACGACGACCCGGGCGTCTCCCGGGCTGTCGCCAGGGACCTGCGGCGCCGCTACGGCGAGCGGCACCGGATCATCCGGGCGGAATCGGGCGCAACGGCACTGGACGCGCTGCGGCAGATGAAGCTGCGCGGCGAGCTAGTGGCAGTGATCCTGGCCGATTACCGGATGCCCGAGATGAACGGCATCGAGTTCCTCGAGCGTGCCATGGACATCTATCCGGGCGCGCGCCGGGCGCTGCTGACCGCTTATGCCGACACCGGCGCGGCCATCGACGCCATCAACGTAGTGGACCTGGACCATTACCTGCTCAAGCCGTGGGATCCGCCGGAAGAGAAGCTCTATCCCGTCGTGGATGCGCTACTGGAGACCTGGCAGTCGTCGGATTACCGTCCGGTTCCGGAGACCAAGGTCGTCGGACACCGCTGGTCCGCTCGGTCGTCGCAGGTGCGGGAGTTCCTGGCCCGCAACCAGGTCCCGTACCGCTGGTACGCGGCCGACGAGCCAGAGGGACGCCGGCTGCTCGAGGCGGCGGGAGCCGACGGCCTGACGCTGCCGCTGGTGATCACGCCGGACGGGGACGCGCTGGTGGAGCCGTCCGATCCCGAGCTAGCCAGCCGGGTGGGCCTGGCGACGACGCCGTCGGAAGCCTTCTACGACCTGATCGTGATCGGCGGCGGGCCGGCGGGCCTGGGCGCCGCTGTGTACGGCGCGTCGGAAGGTCTGCGAACCGTGCTGGTCGAGCGCATGGCGACCGGCGGTCAGGCCGGCCAGAGTTCCAGGATCGAGAACTATCTCGGTTTCCCCGACGGGGTCTCAGGAGCGCAGCTCACCGACCGTGCCCGGCGGCAGGCGACCAGGTTCGGCGCCGAGCTGCTGACCGCCCGCGAGGTCACCGGCCTGGACGTCAACGGCTCGGCGCGGACGGTCAGGTTCGGCGACGGGACCTCGGTCGGCGGCCACACCGTCATCCTGGCCACCGGCGTCGCCTACCGGCAGCTTGACGTTCCCGGGCTGGCCGACCTGACCGGCCGCGGCGTGTTCTACGGATCGGCGCTGACCGAGGCAAGCAGCTGCGTCAACCACGACATCTACATCGTGGGCGCCGCCAACTCGGCCGGACAGGCGGCGGTCTACCTGGCCAGGGGAGCCCGGTCGGTGACGTTGCTGGTGCGCGGGTCGTCGCTGGAAAGATCGATGTCGCACTACCTCGTCCAGCAGGTGGCCGGCATTCCGGCCATCAAGGTGCGGACCTGCACGGAGGTCGCCGAAGCGCACGGCACCGACCACCTTGAGCGGCTGACCTTGCGGGACAGCAAGACAGGCGAGTCGGAGACGGTCGACGCGCAGTGGCTGTTCGTCTTCATCGGCGCGGCCCCGCTGACCGGCTGGCTGGACGGTGTCGTGCGGCGGGACGACCGCGGGTTCGTCCTGACCGGGCCTGACCTGCTGACCGGCGGGCAGGCGCCGGCCGACTGGCCGCTGGACCGGCCGCCCTATCACCTGGAGACGAGCGTGCCGGGGATCTTCGCGGCGGGCGATGTCAGGGCCGAGTCGGCGAAGCGAGTTGCCTCCGCGGTCGGAGAGGGCGCCATGGCCGTCATGCTGGTCCACCGCTACCTGGAGATGCTGTGACCGCCGGGTCGGCCGACCGGCCGGCCGGCACCCCGGCCTCATGCAGCCCGGCCTCGTGCAGCCCAGCCTCGTGCAGCACTGCTGAGCTGCGGGAGCTGTTCCTGTTCGAGGGGCTGACCGAAGACCAGCTGGCGTGGCTCTGCCGCGAGGGCGAGGTGGTGGTCGCGGACCCGGGGCCGGTATACGTCGAGGGCGAGGCCGCGGCGTTCCTGTACGTGCTGCTGGACGGCACGATGGTGATGTCGCGCCGGGTCGGCGAGGACGACGTCGAGGTCACGCGCACGTCGTCGCCCGGCGTCTACGCGGGTGCCTTCTTCGCCTACCTGGGCGACCGGGTACCGCAGGTCTACAACAACTCGCTCCGCGCCGTCGAGCCGTCCCGGTTCTTCGCCCTCGACGCGGCGAAGTTCGCGCGGATGATGACCGACTGGTTCCCGATGGCCGTGCACCTGCTGGAAGGGCTGCTCTTCGGGACCAAGAACACGCAGGAGGCGATCGGCCAGCGGGAGCGGCTGCTCGCGCTCGGGTCGCTGTCGGCTGGGCTCGCGCACGAGCTGAACAACCCGGCCGCCGCGGCCGTGCGGGCCGCCGGCTCGCTGCGCGAGCGGGTCGCCGGCATGCGGAACAAGCTGGCCCTGATCGCCCGCGGGCAGTATGACGGCGCGTTCATGGCCATGCTGACCAGGCTGCAGGAGGACGCGGCCGAGCGGGCCTCGAAAGCGCAGCCGCTCAGCCCGATCGAGGCTTCCGACGCGGAGGACGCGGTCGCTGACTGGATCGAGGATCATGACATCGCCGGGGGCTGGGATCTTGCGCCGCCGTTCGTCCAGGCCGGCCTGGACACGGCCTGGCTTGACCAGGTCGCGGCTGCGGTGGCCGAGCATGCCAACCAGGCGAGGGCGCTCGACAGCGCGGTCCGCTGGCTCGGCTACACGGTCGAGACCGAACTGCTCATGAACGAGATCGCGGATTCCGTCACCCGGATTTCGAACCTGGTCGGCGCTTCCCGCCAGTACTCACAGCTGGACCGGGCTCCGTTCCAGGTCGTCGACATCCACGACCTGCTCGACAGTACCCTGGTGGTGCTCGGCGGCAAGATCGGCCCTGGCATCACGGTGGTCAGGGACTACGACCGGGGTCTGCCCGAGATCCCGGGCTTCCCCGCCGAGCTCAACCAGGTCTGGACCAACCTGATCGACAACGCGGTCGACGCGATGGGCGGCACCGGCGGGACCGGTACGCTGACCATCCGCACGGCCGCCGACCGCGAGCGGCTGCTGGTTGAGTTCGCCGACACCGGAGCGGGTATACCTGAGCAGCTCACCGAGCGGATTTTCGAGCCATTCTTCACGACCAAGCCGGTCGGCCAGGGTACGGGACTCGGACTCGACATCTCCTGGCGGATCATCGTCAACCGGCATCATGGGGACCTGAGGGTGCTGTCAGCGCCAGGGGACACGCGCTTCCGGGTGTGGCTGCCCCTGACAGCGAGCGGCAACCGGCCAGCCAGCGACAGCGGGCCAGCCAGCGACAACGTCGAAGGAGCAGCGGATGACCACGATGCCGGGCATTGACCCGACGGTCCCGCCCAGCGGGACCGGATGCGTCGAGTGTGACGCCAGCGGGAACTGGTGGCTGCACCTGCGGCGGTGCGCGCAGTGCGGCCACGTGGGATGCTGCGACACCTCGCCGATGCAGCACGCGACGGCGCACGCCCAGGCCTCGGCGCACCCGGTGATCCAGAGTTTCGAGCCGGGCGAGGAGTGGTTCTACAGTTA
Source organism: Streptosporangiales bacterium (assembly GCA_017882645.1). Lineage (GTDB taxonomy): Bacteria > Actinomycetota > Actinomycetes > Streptosporangiales > Streptosporangiaceae > Chersky-822. The sequence goes on from JADGPC010000287.1 coordinate 4,685, forward strand.
CCAGACCGGCGAGCTGTACGAGGGCGGCCCGGCGCTCGCCCCGCCGCAGCACCACCCGGTCACCCAGCCGGTGCCCGGCCCGGCCGGGCGCGTGCCTGCTGACTGGCAGGCTCACCTGCACTAGCGAGAAAGGGATTATCGATGACGGAGCCGCAGGCGTACAGATGACGGAGCCGCAGCCGGTGCTGAGCCCGCTAACTGCCGCCGCGGTCTTCCTGGTGGTGACCATCAACCCAGGTGGCGAGGACGCGGTCCGGGATCTGCTGGGCGACTTTTCCGGCCTGCAGCGCTCGGTCGGGTTCCGGATCCCTGAGGGAGAGCTAGCGTGCGTGGCGGGCGTGGGATCGCTGGCCTGGGACCGGCTCTTCGCCGGACCCAGGCCGCCCGACCTGCACCCGTTCACCGAGCTGGCCGGCAGCCGTCACCGCGCCGTGGCCACCCCTGGTGACCTGCTGTTCCATATCAGGGCGAACCGGATGGATCTGTGCTTCGAGTTCATCACGCAGGTGATGAGCCGGCTGGCGGGCTCGGTGACGGTTTGCGACGAGGTGCACGGCTTCAGGTATTTCGACGAGCGGGACCTGATCGGCTTCGTCGACGGAACGGAGAACCCGGCCGGGCAGGCCGCGGCTGCCGCCGCCATCATCGGGGCCGAGGATCAGGATTTCGCGGGCGGAAGCTACGTGATCGTGCAGAAATACCTGCACGACGTGCGGGCCTGGAACCGGCTGCCAGTTGAGGAGCAGGAAAAGGTCATCGGCCGGACCAAGCTGGCCGACATCGAGATGCCCGACGACGTCAAGCCGGCCAACTCGCACGTCGCGCTCAACACCATCGTCGAGCCCGACGGCACCCAGCGGCAGATCCTGCGGGCCAACATGCCGTTCGGGGCGCCGGGGCGGGGCGAGTTCGGCACCTTCTACATCGCCTACGCGGCCACACTCGCCGTAACCGAGCAGATGCTGGTCAACATGTTTGTCGGCCGGCCGCCAGGCAACTACGACCGGATACTCGATTTCTCCACTGCCGTCACTGGCGGGCTGTTCTTCGTTCCGTCGGCGGACTTCCTCGATGACCTGCCGGACCCGCCGGTAGCCGCGACCGCCACGCGGGACGGCTCCCTGGGGATCGGCGGCCTGCAAAGGAGCGCTCAGCAATGAACAACCTGCATCGCGAGCTCGCGCCAGTCTCCAGCGCCGCCTGGGCCAGCATCGAAGAAGAGGCCAGGCGCACGTTCACGCTGCACCTGGCTGGCCGACGGGTGGCCGAGGTCCACGGCCCCGATAACCCAGTCCTGTCGGCGGTGGGAACCGGTCATCTCAGCGACGTCGATCCGCCGGCCGACGGCGTGCTGGCGCGGCTGCGGACCGCGGTGCCGGTCGTCGAGCTCAGGGTCCCGTTTACCGTGCGGCGACAGGCCGTCGACGATGTGGAGCGCGGCGCGCAGGATCCCGACTGGCAGCCGGTCAAGGACGCGGCTAGGACGATGGCGTTCGCGGAGGACCGGACGGTATTCGACGGCTACCAGGCGGCCGGGATCACCGGACTCCGCGCTGGCTCGTCGAATCCGGCGCTCACTCTGCCCGCGGATGCCAGGCAGTACCCGGATCTGGTCAGCCAGGCGCAGGCCTCGCTGCGGCTGGCTGGCGTCGGCGGCCCTTACGCCCTGCTGCTCAGCGCCAGCTCCTACACGGCCGTGAGCGAGACCTCCGATCACGGTTACCCGGTGCGGGAGCACCTGGCCAGGCTCGTGGACGGACCGATTATCTGGGCGCCCGCCATCGAAGCCGCGTTCCTGGTCTCGACCAGGGGCGGCGACTTCGAGATGTACCTGGCCCAGGACCTGTCGATCGGCTACGAGTCACACGACGCGCAGGCTGTGCACCTGTACTTCCAGCAGGCCCTGACCTTCCTGGTGCACACCCCGGAGGCCGGCGTCCCGCTCATCGGCTAGCCGCCTGGCCAGGCCAGGAAGCTGGGCTGCCAGCACCAGGCCGGTAGCATTCGACCAGCCACAGCGGATGAGAGAGCGAGATGAGCGACGCAGCGAGCACCGGACGGCTGGCCGGCAAAGGGGCGCTGATCACCGGCGGCACGACCGGAATCGGCCTGGCCATCGCCGAGCGGTTCCTGGCCGAAGGCGCGGCGGTCGTGGTGACCGGGCGCGGCGCCGAGCCTGGCCTGCGTGCGGAGGCCGCGCTGCGCGAATCGGGGCCGGCCTGGTTCGTTCCGGCCGACGCCCGCGACCCGGCCGCCGTGACGGCGTCCGTCGACATCGCCGCCAAGCGGCTGCCCGCGCTCGACATCCTGGTCAATAACGCCGGGATCGGCGTCGAGGCCGGCCTGCTGCGGACGCCCGTGGCGGACTACGACCGGGTGATGGAGGTCAACGTCCGCGGTTACTTCCTCTATGCGCGCGCGGCCTACCCGCACCTGGCCGCCCGCCGCGGCAGCATGATCCATATCGCCTCCGACGCTGGCATCTGGGGCGAGCAGTCGATCGGCGTGTACTCGGTATCGAAGGCGGCCGTGGTGATGCTCGGCAAGATGCTCGCGCTGGAAGGCGGCCAGGACGGAGTACGGTCCAACGTGCTCTGCCCCGGCGACACCTGGCCCGGCATGCGGCACATGGCGCCGCCCGGGATGGCGGACCGGCCAGAAAGCGGTGACTGGCCGGTCCCGCCGATCGGCCGGATCGGCCAGCCCGGTGACGTCGCGGCCGCGGCGGTGTTCTATGCCAGCGACGAGACGGAATTCATCACCGGGACCACGCTCCTGGTCGACGGCGGCATGACGGCCGGCTACCACCAGCGCGAAAAGGGCTAGTCCGGGGGCCAGTCAGCGGGTGACGGCCTGCTTGACCAGCGAGCGGCCGAAGTCCCACATCAGGCCGCTGCCCCGGTGCGCATCCTTCATGACGTCGGCGAAGGCGTCGCTGAACATCGTGACCTCCTGCGTCCCGATGGTCAGGGTCGGCAGCAGCTTGATGACTTCCATGTGGTCACCAGAAACCTGGGTCAGAATGCGGTGCCGCTCGAACAGCGCCACCACGACCATCTGGGCGAACAGGCCCCGGCGCGCCGTCTGCAGCATGTTCCAGCTCGTCCTGAGCTTGAGCGAGCTTGGCTTGCCGAACTCGAAGCCGATCATCAGGCCACGCCCGCGCACGTCGGCGAGCATCTCGTACTCGCCGACCATGTCCTGCAGCGCCTGCTGCATCGCCGCGCCCGTGCGCTCGGCATTGGCGACCAGCTGCTCGTCATCGATGACCGAGAGGGTGGCCAGCCCGGCGGCCATGGCGGCCGCGTTGGACCCGTAGGTCGTGTCATGCACCAGCACCCGGTCCATCGAGGAGTAGACCTTTTCGAAGATCCACCCCTTGGCCATGGTCGCCCCGACCGGGACGAATCCGCCGGACAGGGTCTTAGCCACCGTGACGATGTCCGGGTCGACGTCGTCATGCTGGTAGGCGAAGAACTTGCCGGTGCGGCCCATGCCGGTCTGCACCTCGTCGCAGATCAGCAGTGCACCACGGTCGTGCAGCAGCCTCGCCGCCGCGGCCAGGTACCCGGGCGGTGCGACCGCGACGCCCTTGCCCTGCACCGGCTCGACGATGAACGCGGCTACGTCACCCTTGCGCAGCTCGGCATCGAGCGCGTCCAGGTCGCCGAACGGCACGCAGGCGTCCGGCAGCAGCGGGTCGAAGCCGCGGCGGAACTCATCCGCCCCGTTGACGGACAGCGAGCCGGTGGTCAGCCCGTGGAAGGCGTGATCACAGTAGACAATCCGGCGTCGGCCGGTCGCGTACCGGGCGAATTTCAGCGCGGCCTCCACCGCCTCGGTGCCGCTGTTGCAGAAGTAGACCCGGTCTAGTCCAGGCGCGTAGCTGAGCAGCCGTTCGGCGAGCAGGCCGGGCAGCAGTGCGCAGTCGAACTGGACCATGCTGGCCAGCTCGGCGTCGAGCACATCGTGCAGTGCCTTGCGGACTACCGGATGGTTGTGGCCGATCCCGAACACCCCGAAGCCGGACAGGAAGTCCGCGTACCGCACGCCGTCCGCGTCGTAGAGGTAGGCACCTTCCGCGCGCTCGTACACCTTGTCGAAACCGATCGCGTGGAGCATGCGGGGCCGCTGCGGATTGAGGTACCGGGCGTGCAATTCATATCCCTGGCCGCTTCTCTCGGCCAGGAGGGCAGGCAAGTCGAATCCCATGGCCCAATTGTGGCAGATCGTGTTTGCTCTGGTGGCGGAGCGACTGCGAGGCCGCCGCATCACGCGGCGGGCCGCCGTCCGACGGGGTGATCGGCTTGCTCACCTGCAGCTGCCTGTGCCGCGCTAGCGGACGGACCGGATGGGAATGATGGCGACCGCTCCGGCTATCGCGATAATGCCTGCGCAGGCGAACAGCGCCGGGTAGCCGCCCAGGTGCCCGATCACCGCCGCGGCGATGAAGGGAGCGACGACCTGCGGGCCAGCGTTAGCGATATTGAGCACGCCCATGTCGCGGGCCGCGTCCTGCATCCGGGGGAGTACCAGTGTCACCAGTGCCGTGTCGACGGCCAGGTAGCTGCCGAACGCCAGGCCGGATAGCACTGCGAAGATCATCATCACGCCGAACGTGGGATACAGGATCGGCAGTGCCATGGCTGCGCCTGAGATCGCCGAGGACAGGAAGACGAATACCTTGCGCCGGCCGAGCCGGTCAGAAAGCGGTCCGGCGACTGCCGCCGCGATGACCGAGCAGCCGGTGCTGATCGCGGCCAGGATGGTGACTCCGGTGGCGGGCTTCATTCCGCCGGGCAGCCGGATGTAGTCGGTCAGGATGTAGAGCTCGAACCCGGCGATCAGGAAGTAGCCGAGGATCATCGCAGCGCGGCCGCAGAAGACCCAGGCGAAGTCGTGGTACCGCAGCGCGGACGTGAAGTCGGCCAGCCGGGCGCGCACGGTGCGGCTGTCGCGCGGCGGGCGGGGCGATGCCGCGCTGCTCGGGTCGGTCGTCACGGTGACGAAGATGATGGCGGTCAGCGCCAGCACGGCACCGAGCGCCAGGTAGCCCCAGGCCAGGTGCCCGGTGAACCTGCTGGCCAGGCCGACCCCGGCTACTGCCCCGACCGACGTCGCGACGCCGACCACGCCCGAGGCGACTCCGCGCCGCTGCTGCGGTACCCGGTCGGGGACAACTGCGGTGAGCGCCGCCTGGTATGTGTTGGCCACCGCCTGGACGAGGCTCCAGCCAACCAGGATGGTCAGCACCGTGCTGGCCCGGCCCAGGACCGCGAGCGCTAGCAGGACTGCGGCGGCCGCGCCGAGCAGCCACGGTGCCCGGCGGCCGAACCGGGTCCTGGTCCGGTCCGAGAGCGCTCCGCCGATCGGGTTGAAGGCCGCCGCGAAGATCGCGCTGACGCCGGACACCAGGCCGAGGACGGCGACCTTGTGCAGCTGGTCGACGGCCTCGACCTGCAGCGGCAGGAGGACCTGGAGCACGCCGACGTACAGGGCGTACAGCCCGGCGTTCGCCACGCCGACGCTGACCAGCAGCCGGCGCAGGCCGCCGCGCCCGGACGGCTGCTGGCGCACCTGGCCGCCCGCGACCTCCGTACCGGCCATGATGCTTGCTCAGCCCGGGATGGAGAGCTTCCTGACCCGGATCGCCGGGTCGGCTCCGGCTGGCTCGGGGGAGCCGACCCGGCTGATGAAGACCTGCGGGCTGATCTCGTGCAGTGTGCGCAGCAGGTCGTGCAGGGCGTCGTCCTCCCCGAGGTCGACTACGACCTCGCCGGTCGTCTCAGCGGTATCCGCGCTCGGCGGGATCAGCCGCGACTGGGTGACGGAGACGTCCGCGAGCGCGCTCTTCAGCACCTGCCGGCCATCCGGGGCCTCTGGCACGATGACCCGTATTCTCCACTGCGCCATCCGACCTCCTCAGAACGTGACTTCCGGCATGCTCACAGTGACGGATTCCCGTTGCCGATGTGCTTCGGGCCTGTTACAGGGCTGTGAACCCCGATGCGCGGCTGCGAATCCCGCTACGCGGCTGTGAGCATGGTGCGCCGCCTGACCCGGGCGACGGCGGGAGCTGACCGGCCCGGTATTGGGAGCCGAGCCATTTCGATCAAGTATAGACGCGGACAATGAATATGGCCGGAGGTTAGCGTCCCAGGGCATAGCAGCTAGCCGTCGAGACCGCTGGTCACCTTTGCGACGACATCCGCGAGGGCGATTCGCAACAGCCGCTGGGTGGCATCGAAGGCGCCGATCGGCGGAATCCCAGGGAAGGTCCGGCGATCCAGGTCGAGGTAGCGGCGCTGGTTCAGCTCCACCTGGACGGCGTCCACCTGCTCGTGGCCGGCGAACCGGCGGACCGTCCAGCCGCCGGTGAAGCGCTGGTTAAGCCGGACGTCGAGGCCCGCCGCGGCGAGCGAGCCAGCTAGCAGCCGGACGGCGGCAGGCCTGGCCGTGACGCCGCGGCGGTCACCGAGGATCACGTCGCCGTCCAGGCCGGCCCCGAAGCTGTGCAGGTCGAGCAGGAGCACCCGCGGATATCGGTGCAGCAGTTGCTCGATGACCGAGTCGATCGCCCGGTGGAACGGCGCGTGCGCGATCCGGATCCGATGGCCGATCTCGCTCGCGGTGAGCGGCCGGTCGTAGACGGCCTGGCCGTTCGGCATCCGGGCCGCGACGGTGCTGGTCCAGAATCCGCCGTGCTGATCGGCGGACGGATCCCGGTTCACGTCGGCGACGAACCGGCTGAAGGCGGTGGTGATCACGGCAATGCCAAGCTCGGGGAGGAACGCGTAGAGCTCCCTGGTCAGCCAGTCCGACCACAAGATGTCCGGGCTGACGGCGAGCGCGGTCGCCAGTTCGGCCGGGTAGTCGAGCCCACCGTGCGGCAGGCAGGCGACCACCGGGCCGGCCGGGCGGGCCGGCTCGATCACCCACTGGCTAGCTGTCACACGGCGTCCCCCTGGGTCCTGCGCCAGTGTAAGTTGGCGCCGGTGAACTCCGCCCGCCACCCGGTGCTCGAATTGCTCAGCCAGTACCGCCCGCAGGACCCAGCCGAGACGGCCGACGTCGAGCGGGCCAGCGCGCTCGCCGCGGTCAGCGCGGATCCGTGGTCGCGAGCGCTGCCGCTGCACCTGACCGCGTCCGCGCTTATCGTTCATCCGGATAGCGCCCGGGTGCTGCTCCGCTGGCATCAGCGCCAGCAGTCCTGGCTCCAGGTCGGCGGGCACGGCGATCCCGGCGAGCGGGAGGCGCTGGCCATCGCGCTCCGGGAGGCGCGGGAGGAGACCGGGCTGGCCGATCTGGTGGCGTGGCCGGACGCCGCGCTCCGCCAGGTGGTTATCGTCTCGGTGCCGGCCGGCCGAGGTGAACCCGCCCATGAGCATGCCGACCTGCGCTTCCTCCTGGCCACGCAGACGCCGGAGGCGATCGCGGCCGAGTCGCCTGACGCACCGCTGCGCTGGCTGTCGCTGCCGCAGGCAGGTGAGCTGACCGCCGAGGACAACCTGCGCGACCTGTTCCCGCGCGTGGCGCGACTGCTGGTTTCCTGACTGCGGGCCCCTCAGTGCCCCATGCCCGCTTCCCTGGCCCGGACGATCGCCTCGGCCCGGTCGGCGACCTGAAGTTTCGCGAAGATGTTGGATACATGGTTGCGGACCGTCTTGGAGCTCAGCACCAGGGCTCGGGCGATATCCGGATTGCTGCGGCCAGCCGCGATCAGGTCGAGTACCTCGTGCTCCCTGGCCGTGAGCGCGGGGAACGTCGGCACGGCCAGCCGGGGCGCGGCGAAGAACTCCATGATTCGGCGGGCAACCGACGCGCCGAAGATCGCCTCCCCGCGAGCGACCGCGGCCACGGCCTGGACGATGTCCTCCTGGTCGGCGCCCTTGAGCAGGTAGCCGCGGGCTCCGGCGCGCATGGCGGCGAAGACAGACTCGTCATCGTCGTACATGGTCAGGACCAG
>JADGPC010000034.1 GCA_017882645.1 Streptosporangiales bacterium
CCGGTCACCCAGGAGTACGCGGACGTGGTCGGTGCCGACGGCTACGCCGCCGACGCTTCCGCCGCCGTGGTCAAGGCCAAGCAGCTGATCGCCGGCCGCCGCGCAGCGGCACTGTCGGCCTGAACCCGGACGGCAATCACCCATGGACACCGTGCTCCGCTCGGCAGGCAAAGAGGTCGTGATCGGCGCCGGCCGGCCGTTCTGCATCATCGGCGAGCGGATCAACCCGACCGGGCGCCGGATCTTCTGCGAGCAGCTCCGCCGCGGTGACCTGTCGCGGGTCGAGCTCGACGTCGCCCAGCAGGTCGCGGGCGGCGCGATGGTTCTCGACGTGAATATGGGCGCGCCGCTGGCCGACGAGGCCGAGCTGATGGTCGCGGCGGTCAAGCTGATCCAGTCGCTGACCGACCTCCCGCTGTGCCTGGACTCCTCCATCATCGAGGTGCTGGAAGCCGGCCTCGCGACTTACGAGGGGAAGGCGCTCGTCAATTCGGTAACCGCTGAAGATGATCGGCTGGAAGCAATTCTTCCGCTGGTTGCCCGGTACGGCGCCGCGGTCATCGGGCTTCCGAATGATGAAGAGGAGATTCCCGAAGACCCGCAGCGGAGGCTTGAGCTGGCCGGGAAGATTATCGAGACGGCCACCACCAGGTACCAGATCCCGATCGAGGACGTGCTGATCGATCCGCTGGCGATGCCGATCGGCGCCGACACGTCCGTCGTGGTCAGGACGCTGGAGACGCTCGAACTGCTGCGCCAGCGGTACGGCGTGAACACGACGCTGGGCGCGTCCAACGTCTCGTTCGGGATGCCGGATCGCACCGCGATCGTGGCCGCGTTCCTGCCGATGGCGAGCGCCGCCGGACTGACCAGCGCGATCATGGACGCCCGGTCGGCCGAGCTGGTCCGGGCAGCGCGGGCCTGCGACCTGCTGCTCAACCGCGACGACTGGGGCGCCAGCTGGATCGCCGCGCACCGGGCCGCCGTCTCCGCCGCTACCGCGGCTGCGGCGACGGCATCGACCTGACGTGACGCAGGCTGAGATGACGTCCGCCGAGCTGGCCGAGCGCCCCTCCGCGGCGAGAGTCGACCTGGTCTTCGTTCCGAACGGGAACAGAGTCCGGGTCCCGGCCGGGGTGACCGTCTTCGACGCGGCCAGCTGGAACGGCATCGCGATCGACTCGACCTGCGGCGGTCACGGCACGTGCAAGAAGTGCAAGGTCAGGATCAGCGGCGGCTCGATCCCGGCGTCCAGCCTGGACGCTCGCGCGTTCTCGCCGGACGAGCTGCGCGACGGCTGGCGGCTGGCCTGCCGCGCCGCCGCGACCAGCGACCTGAGCATCGAGGTGCCGCCGCTGACGACCAGGCCCAAGGCGGCCACGGTCGGCGTCGGCCGCCAGGTGATCCTGCGGCCAGCCGTGCAGAAGCGGTACCTGGAGCTCACCGAGCCGTCGCTGGCCGACCAGCGCAGCGACATCGAGCGGGTGCTCGACGAGCTGGACGATCTCGAGCTCCGGGTCGACCTGCCGGTGCTGCGGACGGTTGGCCGGGTGCTGCGAGCGGCCGACTATAAGGTGACGGCGGTCGTCGTCGACGAGGCGCTGATCGACGTTCAGCCCGGCGACACGACCGGCAGCCGGTACGGCATCGCGTTCGACCTCGGCACCACGACCGTCGTCGCGACGCTGCTCGACCTGTCCACCGGAACGCCGATGGCGGTCGGCTCGATGCTCAGCAAGCAGCAGCCGTTCGGCGCCGATGTGATCAGCCGGATCAGCGCGGTCATGATGGACCCGGACAACCTGGGCCGGCTGGCGGCGCTCGCGCACGAATCGCTCGGCGAGCTGGTCGGCGAGGTCTGCGAGCAGGCCGACATCGACCCGCTCGACGTGTACGAGGTGGCGCTGGCCGGCAACGCGACGATGACTCACCTGGCCCTCGGCATCGACCCCGAGCCGCTGGGAGTCGCGCCGTTCATCCTGTCGGCCAGGCTGCTGCCTGAGGTGCTGGCGTCCGACATCGGCCTGTCCGTGCACCCGCGAGCGCGCGCCGTCGTGTTCCCCTCGTTCGGCGCCTACGTCGGCGGCGATATCACCGCCGGGCTGCTCGCCTCCGGGATGAACCGCGACGCCAGGGTCCGGCTGTTCATCGACATCGGCACCAACTGCGAGATCGTGCTCGGCAGCCGCGACTGGCTGCTGGCGACGGCGGCGCCGGCCGGCCCGGCGTTCGAGGGGGCCGCGATCCGGTGCGGGATGCGGGCCGCAGACGGCGCGATCGAGGGCGTCGTGCTCGATCCCGCCGCGAGCGCGGCCGACGGCGGCACTGCCGCGGGCAGCGCGGCGAACGATTGCACTGCCGCGGCCGGCACGGCCGGGACCGGCGGCGGGGCCACGCCGGCCAGCCCGGCCGGGACCGGCGCCGGGGTTTCGTTGAAGGTAATCGGCGACTGCGAGCCAGCAGGCCTGTGCGGCTCAGGGCTGGTGGACGCGGTGGCGAGCCTGATCGGGGCCGGCCTGCTCGATCATTCCGGGCGGTTCGTGCCGGACGAGGTCGCGGCCGCGGTGGCCCCTGGCCTGGCCCCGCGGCTGACCATGCTCGGTGACGAGCGGGTGTTCGTGCTGCACTGGGCCGGCCAGCCAGGCGACGTGGCGCATTCGATCTTCCTTACCCAGCGGGACGTGCGCGAACTGCAGTTCGCTAAGGCGGCCATCGCGTCCGGATGGAGCGTCCTGCTGGAGGAGGCCGGGCTGACCGCGGCCGACGTGCAGCAGGTGCTGCTCGCCGGGTCGTTTGGCAGCTACCTGGCGCCAGGAAATGCGATCAAGCTCGGGCTGGTGCCGAAACTCCCGGTGCTGAGGGTCGTCAGCGCCGGGAATGTAGCTGGTGAAGGCGCGAAGATGGCGCTGCTCTCGGTCCGTGAGCGCGCCGCGGCCCTGGCCCTGCTCGAGGAGGTGAGATATGTCGAGCTCTCCGACCGCCCCGACTTCAACGACAACTTCGTCGACCAGCTGCAGTTCCCGCAGTGAGACGGCCGGCCCGGACGCAGCTAGCCCGGATGCAGCTAGCACGGGGCCGGCCGGTACCGCGATCATCGCCTGCGGGGCGCTCGGCGGCCACCTGCGCGACATCGCCGGCCGCCGCGGCTGGGATGTGCAGATTCACACGCTGCCCTCGATGCTGCACAACTCGCCCCGCGAGATCGTCCCGGCGGCGGAGCGGCTCGCCATCGAGCTAGGCCAGGCGGGCCTGCGGGTGGTGCTCGCCTACGCCGACTGCGGGACGTACTCCGAGCTCGACCGGCTCTGCGAGCGGCTCGGACTAGCCCGGCTGCCCGGGCTGCACTGCTACGACGTACTGGCCGGGCCGGATCGAATCCGCGCCGCGCTCGAGGCCGAGCCGGGCACGTACCTGCTGACCGACTTCCTGATCCGCAGCTTCCGGTATTCGGTGCTGGCGCCGCTCGGCCTTGACCGGTACCCGGAACTGTGGCCGGACTACTTCGGGCACTACCGCCGCGTGGTGTGGCTCGCGCAGTCGCCCGAGCCCGGGCTGGCCGGGCAGGCCGAGGCGGTGGCCGCGATGTTCGGCCTGCCGCTGACGGTCGTTGACGTCGGCACCGGCGGCCTGGAACGCGAGCTTGAGCTGCTGCTGGCGCGGGCCGCTGTCCCCGGGGCGGCCCGGTGAACGCGGGCGGGATCCGGCTGCGGGGAGCCGGCCCGCGGATGCCCGCGGCGGGGCTGCGCCAGATCGCGCCGCTGCTGCGCCAGGCCCGCTACGAGGTGCTGCCCACGCGGAGCGCGGAAGAAGCGGTGCTCGAGTCGGTGCCGCGTGACGTCGTCATCACCGTCACAGCGTCGCCGACCAAGGGACTTGAGCCGACCCTCGGGCTGACCGAGCGGTTGACCGCCGGGGGGTTCCGGGTCGTGCCGCACCTGTCGGCGCGGCTGGTCCGCGATGCCGGGCACCTGGACGAGATCGTGGGGCGACTGACGGCGATCGGGGTCGAGGACGTCTTCGTGCCCGCGGGCGACGCCGACCCGCCGGCTGGCGAGTTCTCCAGCGCGCTGGACGTGCTGGAGCATCTGGCCCGGCTAGGTAGCCCGTTCTCCCGGGTGGGCATTACCGGCTATCCGGAGACCCACCCGAAGATCGAGGACGATGTCACCGTTCAGGCGATGTGGGACAAGCGACGGCATGCGACCTACATCGTGAGCAACCTGTGCTTCGAGCCGGCCACGCTCCGGCAGTGGATCGCGCGGATCCGCAAACGCGGCGTCACGCTGCCGCTGATGCTCGGACTGGCGGGGCCGGTGGACCGGACCAAGCTGGTCCAGATGGCGGCCAGGATCGGCATGGCCGACTCAGCCAGGTTCGCCGCCGGGCACTCGTCGGCGCTCGTCCGGTTGTCGACGCCCGGTGCCTACCAGCCGGAACGGCTGCTCGCCAAGCTCGGCAGCACCCTGGCCGCGCCGGCCTCGCTGGTGACGGGGCTGCACATCTTCACGTTCAACCAGGTTCAGCAGTCCGAGCTTTGGCGCCAGCGCCTGCTGGCGCAGCTGCCGCCTCAGCCGCCGCCTCAGCCTCGCTCGTGAGACCGGCATTCGGGATCCGCCGGCGCAGCTGCCGGACCTCGGGCACGAGCAGCACGGCCAGGGTGAGCAGGACGATCAGCAGGCCGCCCGCGGCGAGCACGGTCGAGATCCCGAAGGCGGCCGCCAGCGGGCCCGCGACCGCGACGCCGACCGGAGCGAGGGCGAAGCTGCCGATCGCGTCGAACGACGACAGCCGGGACAGCAGGTCGTGCGGGATCTCCTGCTGCATCGTGGTGACCCAGTTGACCAGGAAGACCTCGGAGGCGACGCCGACGACAGCGGCGGCCGCCATCACCAGCGGAACGGTCAGCGGCACCGCCAGGGCGAACAGCAGCACGGCGAACACGCCCGCCGCGATGCTCCCCACCAGCAGCATCCGGCGCGGCCGGAACCTGATCATGACCAGTCCGCCGAGCACAGCGCCGACGCCGTAGGCGGCCAGGATCAGCCCCCAGCTGCGCGCCCCGCCAAGCCGGGTATGCGCGACGACGGGGCCGAGCACGTTGATGGTGCCGCTGGTGACCGCGGCCATGGCCGTGAACTCGAGCACGATGGCCCACAGCCAGCGCCTGGCGATGAACTCGCGCCAGCCCTCGCGCAGCTCGTGCAGCGTGCCGTCGCTCGCGGCGGGCGGCATCGCCGGGAAGCGCATGCCCGACCGCAGCGCGGCGGCCACGGCGAAGCTGACCGAGTCGACCGCGAGGCCCCAGCCGGGACCGGCCAGGCCGACCAGCAGGCCGCCGAGCGCCGCGCCGCCGATCCCGGCACTGTTCCGGCCGGTCCGGGAGATAGCGTTGGCCTGGGCGCGGTCTTCCTCGGGAACGGTCTGCGGCAGCAGCCCCTGCTCCGCCGGGACGTAGAAGCCGAGGCCGGTCCCGCGCACGGCTGCGAGGACGAGTAGCTCCCAGACCGACGCGGTATGGGTGAGGACCAGAGCGGCCGAGATGCCCTGGGCGGCTGCCTGCAGGCTGTTGGCCGCCATCATTACCTTGTGCCGCGGCAGCCGGTCCCCCGCCACCCCGCCGAACAGCAGGAACACGAGCATCGGGATCAGCGAGGCCGCCGCGACGTAGCCCACGTCGCTGGCCGAGCCGCCGATCGCGAGCACGGCGAACGGGATGGCCACAAACGCGACCGCGTTGCCCGTCCCTGAGATCACGTCGCACGCGACAAGCAGCCGGAAGTTCCGGCTCTGGAGCGCACCCCGCGGCAGTCGCATTTAATCCATCATGTGGCATTCCCCGCCCGCGTGCGCGCGAATTTCGCTGCCGCCCTCCCGCCGCCCGCGACCGCCCCGAGCCTCGAGCCGCCCGGTGCCCCCGCATTTGCAACAGCGATGGGCCATCGCTGTTGTACGACACTGGTGCTGGCGAGCGACGATCGGGGGGCGGATGGAACCTGGGGCGGGGGGTGGTGCCTCTATGTGGGTGGAAGGGAGTGCGCGTTGGCGAGGGACGACGAGTTCGCCGCGTTCGTTGCCGCGCGCTACCGCGCGCTGGTGCGGACCGGCCTGCTGCTGATCGGCGACAGCGGTCACGCCGAGGATCTCGCTCAGTCCGCTCTGATCAGGACTTACCTCGCCTGGGGACGGCTGCGCGACCCGGCCAACGCCGAGGCCTACGCTCGCCGGACCCTGGTCCGGCTCGCGCTCCGGGCCCGGCAGCGGCGGTGGACCGGCGAGATCGCCGCCGGGCCGGTCCCGGACCAGAGCCCAGGTCCGCCGGCCGAGGCCGGCCAGGATGACCTCGTCCTCGACGTGCGCCGTGCCCTCGCGGCGCTGCCCGCGGGCCAGCGGGCGGTGCTCGTTCTGCGCTATCTCGACGACCAGAGCGAGACGGAGACCGCCCGGCTGCTCGGCATCTCGCCCGGCACGGTCAAGAGCCGCGCCGCCCGCGGGCTCGCCAGCCTCCGCCAGGCCGGCCTGCTCGACCTCGAAGGAGGACGCCATGACCGATGAGGATCAGATCCGCTCGCTGCTGACCCTGGCCGCCGAACTGCCCGACGACATCGAGGCCCCGGTCAGGCCGCTCCTGGCCCGGGGCCGCCGCGAGCGCAAGCTCCGCGCCAGCCTCTCGGTCCTGTCCGTGGTCGTCATCGCCGCCGCCGCCTTCGCCCTCCCGCCCATCGTCCGCGCCCTCGACCCCAGCCAGATCATTACAGCCGGACCGAGAGTGCCCGCAGGGCTGTTCCCCGACCATCCGAACGGGCCTTCGCCCGGCCCATTGGCCACCCAGCTGGCCAGCTTCCGCTGGTCCGCCCTCCCGCCCTCCCCCCTCGGCCCGGTCTCGCAGCCCATCCTCGCCTGGACCGGGAAGGACCTGCTGGAACTCAGCGGCCCACAGGGCGGAGTCACAAGGAACGAAGCCGCCGCCTTCAACCTGGCGACCAGCGCGTGGCGCACGATCTGGATCCCCAACACCATCGACCTGACCGGAGCTTTCAGCGTCTGGACCGGCCGGAAATTGTTCGTTACCGACGGCCGTTTCCCGCTCGAAGGGCCACCCCCGAGGGTCGGTGCGCTAGCGGGTCTCTATGACCCGGCCCGCGACCACTGGACCTTCACCAACATGCCCTTCGAGCTGGCCGACGCCAGGCAGCTAGCCGCCGCCTGGACCGGCAGGGTCATCGTCGTAGCCGGAGTATCACGAGGTCGCGTCGTAGCGGCCGAGTACAACCCCGCGACGCGGCGATGGCACGACCTCAGCCCGGCCCTTCCGGCCCGCCATCCTGCTGATCAGCTGGCCATGACCTCGACGGGCCGACGAGTCATCGTCTGGTCGCTATGGTCCCGGGGCAAGAAGGTTTCTGCGAATGGCTACGCGATCTACTCCGGCGTCGACGTCCTCGCCCTCGGTCCGGCCGGCCGCTGGACCACCATTACCGGCCACTGGCCCCAGCACACCGAGGTTCAGGGACCGCTCTCCGCCGGCGGCGCGATCCTCATTCCACCCGGCCAGGTCTGGTGCGGCACCCTGTGCCGCAGCCCGGGCGGCGAGTCACGGGCTCAGCTCGCCGACGCCGCCACACTGGCCCTGACCTCCCTGCCCGCCGGCCCGCTGGATCCCCTTCTCGGCATCGAGCCCCCCGTCTGGCTCTGGACCGGCCGCACCGCCCTGGCCGCTGACATCCGGGTCCCCAAGTCGTCCAACCCGTCAGGCAAGCTGCTCGAGTCGCTCAGCCGGATGGCCGCTTTCGATCCAGCTTCGAGTCACTGGGTTTCGTTGCCGACCCCGCCCGGCCACCAGCTCATAGCCGCGAACCCGATCTGGGCCGGCCAGCAACTCCTGCTGCTGACCCTGACCGGAAAGCTCCTGTCCTTCCACGCCTGACTGAGCCTGTGCAGACAGTGATCCCGGCCAGCGCGTTCATGCGCGGGCCGGGATTATCTGTCTGTTCAGGCTCAGCCCGCAGGCGTCAGAGCCGCCCCCAAGGCAGCACCGCAGTAACCGCAACAGCGACGAACAAGAACGTCAGGTACCCGATGGACAGATGGAACAGCCGCATCGGCGCAGCCGCGACCCCGCCGGCGATCCGCCCGCGCATCCGGTGCGCCTCGACCAGGAACCACGCGCCGAGCCCGACGGCGCAGGCTCCGTAGATCCAGCCCGAATACGGCACCAGCGCCAGCGTCGTGGCCACCATGATCCAGCTGTAGATCACGATCTTGCGCGCCACGATCTGCGGGCTCGCGACGACCGGCAGCATCGGCACGCTCGCCGCCGCGTAGTCGTCCTTGAACTTCATGGCCAGGGCCCAGAAGTGCGGCGGCGTCCAGAAGAAGATCACCGCGAACAGCACGACCGCGGGCCAGGCGACCTTGTCGGTTACCGCGGCCCAGCCGACGAGCACGGGAAAGCATCCCGCGGCGCCGCCGATCACGATGTTCGAGGCGGTACGGCGCTTCAGGCCCAGGGTGTAGACGAAGACATAGAACAGTAGCGCGGCATCGGCCAGCGCCGCGGACAGCCAGTTGGCCAGGAGGCCGAGCAGGATGGTCGACGCGATTCCGAGCACGATCCCGAACGTCAGCGCTTCGGCTGGCTTGATCGACGCGGCGCCGCCGCCCTTGGCCACGAGCGGCCGCCGCGAGGTCCGCCGCATCACCGCGTCGATGTCGCGATCGATGTAGCAGTTGATCGTGTTCGCGCTCCCTGCCGCCAGCGCCCCGCCGACGAGCGTCACGCCGATCAGCGCGACCGATGGCAGCCCGCGCTGGGCGAGCAGCATCGTGGGCAGCGTGGTCACCAGCAGCAGCTCGATGATCCTCGGCTTGGTCAGCGCGAACAGCGATCGCGCGATCAGGCCGGCCGAGCGGCGGGTCTGCGACGAGTCACTCCCGGCCGCTGCCGCCTGAGCAGCCACCACGTCAGGGAGCGCGCTCGTCGCCTGGATCACTCGCTGTCCTCCGTGTCGTTCTCTGTCCCGGTCGGCCTAGTTTCCGCGGCCGGCTGAGTTTCCGCGGCTGCCACAGGCTCCGCGGCAGCTGCTGGTTCCGCGGCTGCCGCTGGTTCCGCGGCTGGCTCAGGTTCGGCCGGCACCTCCTCGGCGAGGTGGGCGGCCATCTCCGGGGTCGGCTCCGGCTCGACCGAGGCGAGCACCGTCTCCTCGCCGAAGTTCACCGTACCGGTACCGCCGCCCGCCCACCGGCTCGAGGTCAGCGCAACGTGCCCCGGCACCTGATGCGAGCTGCGGAAGCGCAGGTACAGCGCCCCGGCGATGATAATGAACATGAGCATCGGAAACGCGAAAGTCAGATTGTACCCAGCCGGGGTGTCACCCGGATGGACTGCCGCGAGTAGCGCTCCCTGCACTGCTGCCTCCTGCCGCACGCCACGGAACTAGACTGCCGACCCGGCCGATCGCCTAGACCGGGCCTTATCCACTACTGCCATCAGTGCACGAGGTAAAACAGCACCCACAAGACCACCGCGGCGATCGCCAGGAAATTCCAGAACAGCGTAAACCCGCTCAGCGACGCCTGGAACCGCTGGACCACCGTGGCCTCGGCGAAGGTCGGCGGCTGCTCGACGAACGAGATCTCGGGAATCTGCCTGCCCGCCATCAGCAGGATCTCCTGCCAGATCACGGTGGCCAGCACCAGCACGGCGAATACCACCTGCGCACCGACGAACACGCTGGCGAAGGCGTTGTCGCCCGGCTGGAACGGCAGGGTAGCCAGCTGCAGGATCAGGAACACGGCCGCGACCGCCCCGAGACCGAGCGCTGCCGCGCTCATGGCCAGCCACGAGGACTTCTTGCCCCGCTTGAGCTGCTGCAGGCCAAGGGACTGCGCCACCGCACTGACGACGATGGCGATGACGATCACGGCGCCTTCCCAGCCTTGCGGACCGGTGAAGCCCTTCGGGTACCACAGGCCGTAGTTGTTCACCGAGCGCAGGTAGAAGAAGGAGAACACGAACGCGCCAAGCCCGGACGCCACGACACCGATCAGGAGGCGAGCGCCGGTCCAGGCCGAGTTCAGCGCCGCCTCGTGATAGAACGCGGCCTCTTCCTGACCGCGGGTCAGGCCCACGGGGGCCGAGGGGGTCGTCTCAGCCATCGTCTATGCCTCCGCTCGGGCGGTGTCGGTATCGGTGTCGGTGTCGGTGTAGGCCGCGCTCAGCACGCCGACCGGCGGATCCAGGTCGGCGACTGGCGGGCCGTCAGCGACGCCGTATTCGTACGGACCGGACAGGACGACCGGGACCGACGCGAAGTTGTGCGCTGGCGGCGGTGACGACGTCTGCCATTCAAGGCCGCGCGACTGCCACGGGTTGCCGATCTCGGGCTCCCTGGTGATGACCGTCGACCAGACGAAGTTGATTACGAAGATCAGGATCGAGGCTCCCAGGAAGAACGAGGAGATCGACACCCAGTCGTTGAGCGTCTGCAGGTTGCGCGCGTACTCGAAGACCCGGCGCGGCTGGCCGGCCAGGCCCACCGCGAAGAGCGGCAGGAACGTCGAGTTGAACGCGATGAACATCAGCCAGAACTGCGCCTTGCCCATGCGCTCGTTCAGCTTGATGCCCATCATCTTCGGCAGCCAGTAGTAGCAGCCGGCCATGAACGCGAAGATCAGGCCGCCCATGATCGTGTAGTGGAAGTGCGCCATCACGAAGAAGCTGCCGTGCTCGGTCGTGTCGGCGGGAACGTCGGAGAGGAAGACGCCGGTCACGCCACCGATCAGGAAGTTGAAGAAGAACGCCAGGCAGAACAGCATCGGCACGCTGAACCGGATCTTCGCCTTCCACAGGGTGCCCATGCCGACCAGGAAGATAAAGCCGGTCGGGATCGAGATCAGCTCGGTGGTGAGCATGAACAGCGGCCGCATGTCCGGGTTGATACCGCTCATGAACAGGTGGTGCTGCCAGACGAAGAAGCTGAGCAGCGTCACGCCGATCATTCCGGCCGCCGCGACCTTATAGGCGAACAGCGGCTTGCGGGTGAATACCGGCAGCAGTTCGAGCACAATCCCGAAGCCCGGCAGGGCCAGGATGTAGACCTCGGGGTGGCCGAAGAACCAGAACAGGTCCTGGTACAGGTACGTGCTGCCGCCGAGCCGCGGCGCGAAGAAAGCGGTCTGCGCGGTGCGATCGAGCAGCAGCATGTACATGCCGCCGACCAGAATCGGCGCGGCCAGCGTCATCATGGTCGCGGTGCCGAGGATGCCCCACACGAAGATCGGCAGCCGGCTCCAGCGCATCCCGGGCGCCCGGTAGCAGATGACCGTGACCAGCAGGTTGAAGCCGGCCAGGATCATCGAGATGCCCATCAGGCCGAACGAGAAAGCGTAGGCGTCGGCACCCACGCCGTCCTGGACCGACAGCGACGGGTAGCCGGTCCAGCCCATGTGGAAGCCGCCGAGCAGGATCGCCGAGAGCAGGATCAGGAAGGCGAGCGGCGTGAGCCAGAACGACAGTGCCTC
>JADGPC010000035.1 GCA_017882645.1 Streptosporangiales bacterium
ACGGCGTGGCCGTGGACGAGCAGCTGCGTTCCTCCGTCCCCGGGGTCTACGCGGTGGGGGACTGCGCGGCGTTCTGGTCGGGGCGGTTCGGCCGCCGGATGCGGACCGAGCACTGGGATACCGCGCTGCGGGCGCCCGCGGTGCTGGCGGCGAACCTGGCCGGCGGGGCCGAGCGGTACGATCCCGTGCCGTACTTCTGGTCCGAGCAGTTCGGCCGGATGCTTCAGTACGTGGGCGATCACCGTGGCGCCGGCAAGCTGGTCTGGCGCGGATCGGCGAGCGCTCCGCACTGGGCTGCCTGCTGGCTGGCCGGGGACCGGCTGGCGGCCGTGCTCACCGTCGGGCTGCCCCGTGATCTGCAGCAGGGCAGGCGGCTGATCGAGTCTGGCGTCGCCGTAGACGCCGGCCGGATCGCCGACCCGTCGGTACCGCTCCGCGACGCCGGGCGATGAACGGGCAGCTTGCTGGTTTGGCTGATAGCGCAGGTGGGGAAAGGATGTGGACGTGGCACAGATCGACCCCCCGGCCGACGCCATCGTCGGTGACTGGTTGACGATTCCCGAGGTTGCTGAGCGGCTTGGCCTGCCCGTAAGCCGGGTCAAGCAGTATCTACGCGACCGCAAGCTGCTAGGCGTACAGCGCCCGGACGGCTCCTTTGGCGTGCCAGCCGCATTCCTGGACGGCGACCAGGTCGTCCGTGGTCTGCCTGGCACGCTGACCCTGCTGTTCGACTGCGGGTTCTCCGATGTGGAAGCGATGCGCTGGCTCTTCACCTCGGACGACTCGCTGCCGGGCAGCCCGATCGAGGCGATTACGGCGCACCGCTGCAGCGAGGTGAACAGGCGGGCCCAGGCGCTCGCCTACTGACCGCGGCGCGCCGACGCCGGCGGCTGTTGCCTGGCGCCGCCGCCGCGTGCCGGGCTGTGCCCGCGAGCCGCCGGAACGCGGATGGCAAGATGGCGGCGTGAATAGCGCGGGCATGAACAGGGCCGGCCAGGCCGGGTCCGACGGGCTGCGTGCCCGGCTGGCCTCCGCGCGGCTGTACCTGTGCACCGACGCCCGGCAGCGGCAGGGCGATCTGCCCGGGTTCCTGCACACGGTGCTGGCCGGAGGCGTGGATATCGTCCAGCTCCGGCAAAAGGGACTGGAGGCCGGAGCGGAACTGAGGCTTCTCCAGGTGTTCCGCGACGCCTGCGACCGGCACGGCAAGCTGCTCGCGGTCAACGACCGGGCCGATGTCGCGTTCGCGGCGGGCGCCGACGTGCTGCATGTCGGTCAGGGTGACCTGCCGGCCGCCGTCGCCAGGCAGATTCTCGGCCCGGAGCCGCTGATCGGCCTGTCGACGCACTCCGAGTCGGAGGCCCAGGCTGGGGCGGGTGATCCGGCGGCGGACTACTTCTGCGCCGGGCCGGTCTGGCCGACGCCGACCAAGCCGGGCCGTCCCGCGCCTGGGCTCGGGCTGATCAGCTACGCGGCGGGGCTGGCGGCGACCAGGCCCTGGTTCGCGATCGGCGGCATCGACGAGGCCACCCTCGCCGCCGTGCTCGAGGCCGGCGCCCGCCGGATCGTGGTCGTGCGCGCGATCACCGAGGCCGCCGATCCCGGAGCCGCCGCTGCCCGGCTGGCCGCCCGGCTGAACGGCTGACCCGAGCCGAGCGGTTCGCTCACTGTGCCCATGGCGGGGTGCCGACTGGCGCACCATCCGCCATGGTGGCGGAGAATCCGGCCCGGATCAGGACGTGCGCGGTCGCGGCGTCCTGGCCGGGGTTGCTGAGCTGGATCGGCGTCCCCGCGGGGACGATCACGCAGTCGCCAGCCGCCAGCACCTGGCCGTCCGGGCTGAGCGTGATCACTCCCGAGGTGATCATGAAGATCTCGTCCCGGTCCAGGGTGTGCGACTGCTCGGAGACCAGGCCGGGAGAGACCCTGATCTGCCATGCGCACAGGTCACCCGAGCCGCGGCTCGGCGCTGCGTACCCGGTGAACTCGACGCCGGAGAACTCGAATCGCGGGGCCTGGTCCGCGGTGATGACGTGCATGCTTCCTCCTAGAAAGACAAGTGCACTTGTCCAAGTTGCCTTGTCTAAGATAGACCGTATGACAGCGCGAGAGCAACCCGCCGATCTCGGAATCCTGCTCGGCGTCGCCTACCAGGAGTTCGTGCGCGAACTGCATGCCGCGCACGCCGCGGCCGGCTTCGCTGATCTCGGGCGCAGCGACGGGGTCGTCTTCCGGTCGCTGGCGATCCGGCCGATGACGGTCAGCGACCTGGCCGGTCACCTGGAGATCAGCAAGCAGGGTGCGGGGCAGATCATCGACGACATGGAACGACGCGGCTATGTCGAGCGCGGGCCTGATCCTGGAGACCGCCGCGCCCGGCTGATCCGGCTCTCCGAGCGAGGCCAGCGGGCGCTGGCCAATGCCAGGCGGTTCCACCGGAGCTACGAGCGCAGGCTAGCTCGCGCCCACAGCGGGGAAGCGGTGGCCACGCTGCGCGCGATGCTTGAGGCGATCGCCGGCTCGGAGCAGAGCGTCGATCCCCGGCTGCGCGCCTTCTACCTCTGAGGCGGCTGTTCTCGCGCTGAGTCGCCCGGCCGGGGGAGGTCAAGCGCGCGCCGCAGGAAGTCAAGCTGGTGATGCAGGAGGTTCTCGCTGTCGGCCTCGTCGGCCGGCTGGTGCGTCGTCCGCAGCAGCGGCAGTACCTCGTGCGGCCGCCCGGCCGCCAGCAGGGCCGCGGACAGGCGCAGCGTGTGCGCTGCGACCACGTTGTCGTCAGCGAGCCCGTGGATCAGCAGCAGTGGGCGGACCAGCGAGGGCGCGTCGCCGATCAGCGAGCACCGGTCGTAGGCGTCCGGGTGGAGATCGGGATGACCGAGGTGCCGCTCGCGCCAGTGCGTGTCGTACAGCCGCTGGTCGGTCACCGGAGCGCCGGCGACGCCGGCGTGGAAGACATCGGGACGGCGCAGCACCGCGAGCGCGGCCAGGAACCCGCCGAAGGACCAGCCGCGGATGCCGACCCTGGCCAGGTCAAGCTCCTGGCGGAGCTGAGCGGCTCGTTCGAGTCCCTCCACCTGATCGGCGAGCACCGGCCCGGCGATGTCCAGGTAGATCGACCGTTCCCAGGCCGGACCCCGGCCCGGCGTGCCCCGGCCGTCCACGGCGAGCACCGCGAAGCCCTGCTCGGCGAACCACTGCGACGTGTACGTCCATGCCCCGTGCTCGGCGGTCACCTTGCGGGCCCATGGTCCGCCGTACGGGTCCATCAGCACCGGCAGCGGCGGGTCGTCCGGCTGATGCCACGACGGGAGGAACAGCGCCGCGCGCAGCCCGCGCGGGCCGAGCGACAGCAGTTCCATCCTGGGCCGCAGCACCGGCTCCTCGGCTAGGGACCTGACTCGCGACGCTCCGCGCGTCGTGCGGACCGACAGCGCGGTGCCGAGCTGATCAGGGGTGCCGGAGTCCAGGACGGTGCACCCGCCCCGCCGGGTACCGGTGTGCACGCCGGGCTCGCCGCTCAGCCGGCGCACCCCGGAGGCTGGCTCGTACGCCCACAGGTGCGTCTGGGTGGGCTCGTCCGACGCGGTGAACAGCACGGTGTCGCCGTCGACGGCGACGACGGCCTCGAGCTGCAGGCCGGGCGGGCTGACCGGCTGGCCGCCGACCAGCAGCCGGCGCGTGTCGTCCAGGTCGGCGCTGGTCAGCAGGGATCCGGCGGCGGTGCGCGCCGGCAGGCCGGGGACCAGGGTGACCCAGGCGTCGTCATGCTGCTCGGCCAGCGTGGAGGTGGCGCCCGTCTCGGGGTCGATGCCGAGCACCTGTAGTTCGTGCTGGTCCCGGCTCTGCACGGCGGCGTAGGGGCCAGCGGCGTCCCATCCGGCGCTGGTCAGGTACTCCAGGGCGCGGTTATCCCAGTCCACCGCGGTCAGCGGGCTGCCGGGCGCGGTGAGGTCAGCGACCCACAGGCTGACGGCGGCGTTCGCGGTCCCGGCCGCGGGGTACCTGATCGTGGCCGGAGGCTGGCCCGGGTCGGACGGATCGGCGATATACCAGCGCTGGACCGGGCTCACGTCGACCCGTGCGAGCAGCAGCCGTCGGCCATCCGGCGCCCACCAGTAGCCGCGGTGCCGGCCCATCGATTCGGCCGCGACGTGCTCGGCGAGCCCGAACCCGACCTCGGGTCCGTCCGGCACCGCGACCGCGACGTCCGCGCTGCCATCGGCCTCCGCGACGCGCAGCGTGCCGCCGCTGACGTAGGCGATCCGCTGGCCGGCCGGGTCGGGCCGCGGGTCGAGCACCGGCTCGGCGGCCGCCAGCCTGCGCACCTCGCCGCTCGCTGGCCGGACGGTCCACAGCTGCCCGGAGAGCGCGAACGCGAGCAGCTGGCAGGCATCATCGGCCGCGTAGCCGACGATGCCGGATGACAGCTGCCTGGTGCGCTCGCGCCTGGTCCGTTCCGCCGGCGGCAGATCCTCGTCCTCGCCCGCGAGCAGCGTCAGCGGATCTGCGAGCAGCCGTTCTGACCAGGTCAGGCAGTCCAGTGCCCACAGGCAGGACACCGGGTCGGTGCCCGACCTGGTCCGCACGAAGAAGACCGTGCTGCCGTCCGGCGAGATGGTGGCCTGGGCGGGTACGCCGAGCGTGAACTGCCGGGTCCTGGCGAGCTGGCGGGGGAGCGCCCCGGCCGCCCCGGCGGATCCTGATGTCGCCGCGGACGCCACGTCAGTCCGTCCGTGCCGTGGCGGCCACGGCCAGGTCGGCGAGGGCTGACTTCGATTCCTCCGTGATCGGAGCCGAATCGAGCGCCGCCAGGGCATCCTTGACGTTCCCGTCGATCATCGCCTCGCACTCGGCCAGCGCCCCGGTGCCGGTGATCACCGCCCTGACCTGGCGGGCACCCTGCTCGGACAGCAGCGGGTCGCCGATCGCGCGGTCCAGGACGGCCGCCTGGCCGGCATCGGCCCGCTCCCTGGCGATCGCGAGCATGACCGTGCGCTTGCCCTCGCGCAGGTCGTCGATGACGGGCTTGCCCGTCCTGGCGGGATCGCCGAAGACGCCGAGTATGTCGTCGCGCAACTGGAACGCGATGCCGATCGGGATGCCGTAGTCGGTGAACGCCTGTCGTGCCGCCAGCCGGTCCGCGTGGCCGCGGGCCGGGTCATCCGCCGCGCGGCCGGGACCGGCGGCAGCCGGCCGCGTCGCGCAGGCCAGTTCCGCGCCGAGGTGCAGCGGCCGCTCGACGGTGTACTTGGCCGACTTGTAGGTCACCACCCGCAGCGCGCTGTCCACACCGGACGCACCCGACACCTGCCCGACCAGGTCGAGGAACTGACCGGAGAACACCTCAGTGCGCATCGCGTCAAGCTCGCCCAGCCCGCGCCAGACCGCGTCAGGCGCGAGGCCGCTCGCCCTGAGCATCTCGTCGGTCCAGGCGAGCAGCAGGTCGCCGATCAGGACGGCCGCGCCGGCGCCGAAGTCAGCTGCCGAGCCGCGCCAGCCGGCCGCGGCATGCCGGGCGGCGAAGCGCCGGTGCACGGCGGGCTGCCCGCGGCGGGTGTCGCTCGCGTCCATCACGTCGTCGTGCACGAGGGCGCTGGCGTGCAGCAGCTCAAGCGCGGCGGCGGCCGCGAAGATCTCGCGGCCATCGGGACCGCCGCATGCCCGCCATCCCCAGTAGCAGAACCCGGCCCGCAGCCGCTTGCCGCCGGCCAGCAGGTCATCGATCGCGTCCACGCACGGGAGCAGGTCGGCGCTGATCCGCCCCAGGTCCTGGCGCTGCCGTCCGATGAACGCGGCCAGCGCGGCGCCGACCTCCGACCGGATCCGTGGCATCTCCGCCGGGCTAATCGCCATGATCGTGACCTTAGCCGCAGCTTGCCTGTGCACTGCACGCCGACCGGTTTCCCCAGGTCAGGTGGCTAGCGGTCGGGACCGGGATAGCCTGTACCAATGGCATCGTGGCTGCCTCAGCAAGCACCGCTGATCAGGAACCTGCTCGCCGCGGGCGGCAGGTCGTTTTCGTTCGAGTTCATGGCGCCCAAGACCGATGCCGACGAGCAGCAGCTCTGGCTGGCGATCCGGCGGCTCGAGCTGCTGCAGCCGACGTTCGTCTCCGTGACCTATGGTGCGGGCGGCACGACCAGGGACCGGACGGTCAGGGTTACCGGCCGGATCGCGGCGGAGACGACCCTGACGCCGGTCGGGCACCTGACCGCGGTCAGTCACTCCGTCGCGGAGCTGAGGCATGTTGTCGGCTCCTACGCAGGGGTCGGTGTCCGGAACCTGCTCGCGCTGCGCGGCGACCCGCCAGGTGACCCGGCGGCCGACTGGGTTGCCCATCCGGAAGGGCTCGGACACGCCTCGGAGCTCGTCCGGCTGGTCCGGGAAGCCGGCGACTTCTGTGTCGGGGTAGCGGCGTTCCCCGAAGGGCACAGCCGGGCCGTCAGCCGGGAGTCCGATGTCGGGTTCTTCATCGACAAGTGCGCGGCCGGGGCCGACTTCGCGATTACCCAGATGTTCTTCTACACCGAGGACTACCTGCGCTTCAGGGACCGGGTGGCGGCCCTGGGCTGCGCGGTGCCGATCATCGCCGGGATCATGCCGATCACCAGCGTGCCGATGATCGACCGGGCGCTGCTGCTGTCAGGAGCGCGGTTCCCCGCCGATCTCGCCGAGCGGCTGCATGCCAGCGAGGGCGACAAGGCCGCGGTACGCCAGATCGGCGTCGAGTACGCGGCCGGGATGTGCCAGCGGCTGCTCGACGAGGGTGTCCCCGGCCTGCACTTCTACACGCTGAACGGGTCGCGGGCGACCAGCGAGATCTATCAGGCTCTCGGACTCGCTGACCGGGGCAGGCTGGCCGCGACCACGCGATCGCGCAGCGGCAGCACTGCGCCCATGACCGCGTAAGGCGGGCTGCCGCCAGGAAAGCTGTAACCGGTCAGCAGGTCGCAGAATCCCATCCGCCGGTACAGCCGGCGCGCTGTAGTGTCCCGGTCGGGCGTGGACAGCAGCGCGGTCCGCTCGGTCCGCCCGTCGGTCAGTGCCATCAGCAGCCTGGTGCCGGTCCCGCGTCGCTGCTGGTCCTTCCGCACATGGACCTCGGCTACCTCGAGGCAGTCAGCCAGCCAGCTCGCGGTCAGCGCCGGGCCTATCGCAAGGTCCAGCGCGGACTGCACCGCGTCGTACCACCACTGGCCAGGCTGCCCGCGGAACCCGTAGGTGAAGCCGAGCACCTGGCCACCGCCGCTTCCGGGGTCGGCCGCCGCGTCTTTGGCCAGCAGGGCCTTGAACGCCGGGTACCCGGCGTGCCGCCGCATCAGCTCTCTGCGCCCGGGCAGCAGCGCCGCCTCGGCGTCCATCGCGTCCGCGTAGATAGCGAGCAGGACGTCGGTCTCGCCGAGGAAGTCCCTCGGCCCGAGGTCGCTGAGGGTAGCGGCGGTCGCCATTCGCACCAGCGTACGCGATCGGCGACCCGGCCTCCTTTCTGCCCGCCCCGAGCATGCACCGCCCGAGCCGGCGCCCGACCCGAGCCCGAGCCCGCCCCCGAGCCGCCCCGCCGCCCCGCGCCCGTCCGGCAACGCACGGAATGACTGTCAGACCCCTTCGATACATTCGAACGCAGCAGCAAGGGAATGGACAGCCAACCGAATTTATGTTCGAATATGAGGGTGGAAGCGCCCGGAGCACCAGCATCATCGGGCTGGCGGGCAGCAGCCGGGCGTGGCGTGGGGAAGCGCCCCGTCCGGCCCGCCCGCAGATTTGGAGGACGTCGCCATGAACACGATCTCGCAGGTTCGCCCCGACCGGGTGCGGTGCAGGGTCGCGCCGTCGGCGCTCGCGCTCCTGGAATCGGCACGCCAGGGTCTGGTCACGGCTGAGAGCGATGTATCGGCGGGCGGCAGGTACGTCGGCGCTCACCTGGCCGCGCTCCGGGCCGCTGCCGCGATCGTCGCGGCCCGGGCCGAGCCGGCCCCGCCGCGCCGGAGGCGGCCGCAGAGCGTGTGGGAGCTGCTTCCCCGGGTGGAGCCGACGCTGAGCGAGTGGGCCGCGTTCTTCGCGGCCGGGGCCGGCAAGCGGGCCGCCGCCGAGGCCGGCCTGCCCCGCGCGGTCACCAGCCGCGAGGCGGACGAGCTGCTCCGCGACGCGGGCACCTTCGTGTCGCTAGCTGAGACTGCGCTCGGAGTTCCGGCGCAGTCACCGCTGCCGCTGCCGGCGGCGATCTGAGGGGCGGCCGGGTCGGGGCGGCCGGGTCAGGAAGCGTCGATGGCGCCTCGCGCGGTGGAGTCCAGGATGCCCCAGCCGATCAGTTCCTCGGTCAGGTCAGCAGGCGTCTTGTCGTAGATCACTGCGAGCGAGCGCAGGTCCTCCTGGCGGATGGACAGCACGCGGCCGTTGTAGTCGCCGCGCTGGCTCTGGATGGTGGCGACGTAGCGAGCAAGCGGGCCGGCCTGGTCCCGTGGCAGCTGTGCCATCTTCTCCAGGTCGATGACCAGCTTCGGAGCCGGGGTGAGCACGCCGGGACCGGCGTCGCCCGGTAGCAGCT
>JADGPC010000288.1 GCA_017882645.1 Streptosporangiales bacterium
GCAGCCCCCTCGCGGTCGCGGCGGCCAGCGAGCTCAGCGTGGCCGGCTGCGGGTAGTCGGCGGCCGGGTACCGGCCGGCCGCCAGAGTCGGATCGCCGCCGCCGACCAGGACGATGCTCGTGACTCCGCTGGCCGGCCGGCCAGCCAGCCCGCCCGTCCTGACCAGGGTGGCGAACCTCGCGTCCGGGCCGAGCGTGGCGAGCGCGGCGACCGCCGTGGCGAGCTTGGTCGTCGAGGCCGGGGCGAAGCCGGTGGCCGGGTTGAGCGCGTACAGCACCTGGCCGGTCGACAGATTGGTGACCAGCGCGCCGACCTGGGAGCCGAGATCGCCCGAGTGCATCAGCCCGTCCAGGCTGGCCGAGACGCCGGCCGCCGTGGCCACCGCGCCCTGGCCGCTCGCCGTCGAGCCGGTCACGCCGCGCAGCGCTGCCCCCGGCCCGGCGAGGCCGGCCGCACGGACCTGCGGCATCTCGAACAGCGCGAGCCGAGGGGGCAGCAGCCGGGCGATGGCAGCCCCGGCCCCGATCGTGAACAAGCAGAGCAGCGCCAGCGTCAGCACCATCATCCGCGCCAGCCGGTTCACCGTCCGCTCTCCTTCGCCAGAGGCCGGTCCTTCGACAGGCGCCGTCACCGAGGGTATACATCACAACAGGGGTACACACCAAGGCAGTGAGTCAATCATTCCATCGGGCAGGGAGACTAAGCCGTGGAGTTCGACGTAGTCATCGAGATCCCGAAGGGCCAGCGCAACAAGTACGAGATGGACCATGAGACCGGGCGGATCAGGCTAGACCGGATGCTGTTCACCTCGACCAGATATCCCGCTGACTACGGGTTTGTCGAGCACACGCTGGCCGATGACGGAGACCCGCTTGACGCCCTTGTCCTGCTGGACGAGCCGACCTTCCCCGGCTGCCTGATCCGCTGCCGGGCGATCGGGATGTTCCGGATGAGGGACGAGAAGGGCGGCGACGACAAGGTCCTGTGCGTAGCGGCGACCGACCCCCGGATGGCTCACTTGAATGATATATCCGATGTTTCAGAATTTGATCTGCTTGAGATCCAGCATTTCTTCGAGGTGTACAAGGCCCTGGAGCCCGGCAAGGAGGTCGAGGCCGCCAGGTGGGTCGGCCAGCAGGCAGCCGAGGACGAGATCGAGGCGTGCCGGAAGCGGCTCGCCGAGGCTGAGGACCCCGGGGACGGCGGCCATGGCAGGTAGCCGCTGCGTCGCGGATCGCTGGGCGGTAACAAGGCGAGGAGGCCCAGGTGGCTGATCCGGACCAGGCAGGAGCCCGGCTCCGGCGGACGGAGTTCACCGACGAGGATGTTCGCATCCTCGGGACGAACCCGCTGCTCAGCGAGCTGAGCGAGGAGGATGCGGCGACGTTCAGGCCGCACATCCGTGTCACCCTGCTGCCGCGCGGGGAGCGACTGTTCGACGAGGGCGACCCGGGCGACCGGCTCTACCTCGTGGTCGACGGGAAGGTCAAGCTGACCAGGACCGCGCCCGACGGCAGGGAGAGCCTGGTCAGCGTGCACGGGGCCGGAGACATGTTCGGCGAGCTGGCCATGTTCGACCCGACGTACCGCACGTCCTCGGCGACCGCGATCACCGACGCGCGGCTGGCCTCGATCGCGCACGAGGACCTGCGGCAGGTGCTGATAACGCGGCCTGCCGTGTCGCTGCTGCTGCTGAAGGCGCTCGCCCAGCGGCTGCGCCGGGTGACCGAGACCAATACGAACCTGATCTTCACCGACGTTCCCGGCCGGGTGGCGAAGGCGCTGCTCGAGCTGGCCGACAAGTTCGGCCTGCCGATGCAGGACGGGATACAGGTCAACCATGACCTCACCCAGGAGGAGCTGGCCCAGCTCGTCGGGGCGTCGCGGGAGACGGTCAACAAGGCGCTAGCCGACTTCGCCACCAGGGGCTGGATCCAGCTGGCGGCCAAGTCCGTGCTGCTGATCGACCCCGACCGGCTCCGGCGCCGGGCCAGGTTAGATTCAGCTCATGTCGGCCGGCAGCTCGCCCCGGTCGGCCAGGTAGGCGAGCTGCGCGCGGACGGAGACCTCGGCGAACGGCCACAGCGCGCGGTCCACGTCGGCGTAGACCCTGGCCACGATCTCGGCTCGGGACCGGTCCCCGGCAGCGAGAGCAGCCCTGATCTCGGCGAGTCGCTCCGCGCGATGCGTTAGGTAGAAATCGAGAACAGCCGCCGGGCTGGCGAGCACGGGGCCGTGGCCTGGCAGCAGCGTCGTCAGGTCCGCGGCGTCAGCGAGGGCACGGAGCCGGACGAGCGAGTCCAGGTAGTCGCCGAGGCTGCCGTCGTCCGCGATCACCGTGGTACCGCGGCCGAGCACGGTGTCGCCGGTCAGCACGGCCTGGTCGGCGCGCAGGTACAGGCAGACCGAGTCGGCCGTGTGGCCGGGCGTCGCGATGACCTCGATCTCGCAGCCGCCGTCGCTGAGCACGGCACCGGGCGGCAGGCCGTCGGCGCCCAGGCGGTGCGCCCGGTCGACGGCGCGCACTCGCGCTCCGGTCAGGCCGGCCATGGTCCGTGCTCCGGCCGAGTGATCGGGGTGCCCGTGGGTCAGGATGACGGCCGAGATCCGCTGCCCGGCCTGCTCCGCGGCCGAGATGACCCGGCGCAGGTGGGCCTCGTCGTCGGGGCCAGGGTCGACGATGACCGCCGACGGCGAGCCGGGTTCGGCGATCAGCCAGGTATTGGTGCCGTCAAGCGTCATCAGTCCTGGGTTGGGGGCGAGAACGCAACGAGCCCGCAGCGTGCCAGAGCCGTCGATCGGCTCCGCCGTCACAGCGGGTACTCCCGTTCGCCAGGGATTTTGAGCCAGGTCGCGCCCTCGGCGATGACGATCTCGGGCAGCAGCGGCCTGACCTCGCGCCGCGCGGCGAGGACGGCGGCCTCATCCGGGTACTCAGCCAGCTCGGCGAGGGTCATCGCGGTCGGCAGCCAGAGCTGGATCTGCCCGGCCCGGCCGGCGTCGAGCGCGTGCGCAGGCGAGATCCACTGGACGGCCGATGCCTCGCCGCCGACGTCCCTGGTCCGCTGTCCGGCCGGCAGCGCGGCCGCGAAGAACCTGGCGTCGAACCGGCGCGGCTCAGGCGCGGGCGTGATCCACCTGGACCAGGGGCGCAGCAGGTCCGAGCGGAGGATCAGGTTCCGCCTGGCCAGCAGCTCAGCGAGCGACAGCGACCGGTCGAGCAAAGCCTGGCGGTCGGCCTCCCAGTCATCGCCGGTGGTGTCCGCGACGACGGTGTCGGCCGACGGCCCGGCCAGCAGCACCCCGGACTCCTCGAACGTCTCCCTGACCGCGGCGCAGACGAGCGCCCTGGCCAGGTCTGGCGGCGCGTCGAACACCCGGCCCCAGTGCTCCACCTCAGGCCCCGCCCACGCCACTTCCTCGTCGGCGTCCCGCAGGTCGACCGATCCGCCGGGAAAGACATAGGCGCCGGGGGCGAACGCCATCGATGGCTTGCGCCTGAGCATGTAGACCTCGAACCCGGGCGGCCCGGGCGTGCCCGGCAGGCTGGTCCCGGCCGGGCGCAGCAGCATCACGGTCGCCGCGTCTCGCGGGGTGGCGGGCTTGACCTTGCCCTCGATCACTGCGCGTGCCGCCTCGGCCATGTGCTCGGGAATCCTGACCTGACTCACAGCTCTCGTACCGCCTTCTACCCGCAGCTCTCGTACCGCCTGCTACCCGGTCAGTCGCCGACCTCGGCGATCAGCTCGATCTCGACCGGCGCATCGAGCGGCAGCACGGCCGTGCCCACGGCGCTCCTGGCGTGCCTGCCAGCGTCGCCGAACACCTCGAGCAGCAGCTCGCTCGCTCCGTTGACCACCTGCGCCTGCCCGGTGAAATCGGGCGCGCTGGCCACGAAACCAGTGACTTTCACGATCCGCCTGATGGCCGACAGGCTGCCGGTGACGGACACGACGGCCGCCAGGGCGTTCAGCGCGCAGGATCGGGCCAGGGCGGC
>JADGPC010000289.1 GCA_017882645.1 Streptosporangiales bacterium
ACGGCGTGCCCGAGCAGGTCGGCCGCGAGCTCCCAGTCAGGCTGCGGCTCGGCCAGGTACTCGGCGAGGTCGATCGCGCAGCGCAGGCTCGAGTACATGCTCGCGCTCCCGGCCAGCAGGGCATAGCTGTCCGGGCTGCCGTCAGCGGCCCGCCGCCAGATGATCTCCCCGCGCGGGGTCTGCAGGCCGAGCACGAAGTCGACAGCGGCCTTGACCATCGGCCACATCCGCTGCGCGAACCCCTCGTCCCGGCTGACCAGCAGTTCGTGCCAGATCCCCACGGCACAGTAGGCGGCGTGGTTGCTCTCGGTCGTCAGGTCGGCTTCCTGCTCCGCGTTCGCCGGCGGCTGCTTATGCCAGGAGCCGTCGGGCCGCTGGCTGACCCGCAGCCAGTCGTAGGCCCGGCGCGAGGCGTCCCGCAGCCCGCAGACGCTCAGCGCCATCGCGCACTCGATGTGGTTCCAGGCATCGACGTGGCCGTCTGGCCAGCCGATGGCGCCGCCGCGCTGCTGCACGGCCGCGATGGCCTGACCGGTGCTGACGATCTGATCCGCGGTCAGGATGCCGGCCACCTCGGGAACCCAGGCGGCCGCGCGGAACCGCTGCGGGCTGTCAGGCTGTCGCATGCTTGTCGGCGTAGACGACGAGGCTCTTGCCGATCAGCGGGTTCAGCGCCTGATCGGCCAGCCGGGTGACAGCTGGCTTGCGCATGATGTCCCAGACGAGAACCTTGTGGAAGGCGCTGGCCAGCGGATGCTCGTCGTTGTGCACGCCGACCGCGCACTTCACCCACCAGTACGGCGAGTGGAGCGCGTGGGCATGGTGATGCCCGGTGATGGTCAGCCCCGACCGGGTCAGCTTGGTGACAAGCTCACGGCGAGTGAAGATCCTGATGTGGCCGCCCTCGTTGTTGTGGTAGTCGTCCGACAGCCGCCAGCAGATCCGCTCCGGCAGCCACGCCGGGACGGTCACCGCGGCCATGCCGCCGGGACGCAGCACCCGCGCGATCTCGTTCATCGCGGTCTGGTCGGCGGGAAGATGCTCGAGCACTTCCGCGGCGATCACCTTATCGAAGGCGCCGTCAGGGAACGGAATGCAGGTGGCGTCGCCGGCGACGGCCCGCCCGGCGGCACCGTCGGGAATCTCCCCGGCCTGCACCATGGCCGCGAACGTGGCGGTGACCCGGTCAAGCTCGCCCCGGTCGGTGTCCATGGCCACGACCCACGCGCCACGGCGGGCCGCCTCGAAGGCGTGCCGCCCGCCCCCGCAGCCCAGATCGAGCAGTCGTTCGCCTGCGGAGACCGGCAGCCGGCCGAAGTCAACGGTCAGCATCGCCCGCTCCGGTCGGCAGACTGGACCCGGCATCCGGACCGGCCGCGATGGCCTTCCGGTACTCGGCCACGGTCGCCTTGGCCACCGCCTGCCAGGCGAACCGCTGCTGCACGCGCTCGAGCGCGGCCGCTGAGAGCCGCTCGCGCTCGGCCGGGGAGTCTTGCAGCCGTCGCAGCGCGGCGGCGAGTTCCTCCGGGTCGCCGGGGCTGACCAGTACCGCGGCGTCGCCGGTCACCTCGGGCAGCGCACCGGTCCTGCTCGCCACGAGCGGGGTTCCCGACGCCATGTGCTCGACGGCCGGCAGCGAGAACCCCTCGTATAGCGACGGGACGACCGCTATCTCCGTGCTCGCCACTAGCTCGGCCAGGTCGGTGTCGCTGATCCCGGTCACGAACCGGACCCGCTCGCCGAGCGAGAGCTCGCCGATCAGCTTCTCCGTCGGCCCGCCAGGAGCGGGCTTGCCGACGACGGTCAGCGAGACGTCGCGTTCCGTCGCCAGCTTGGCGAACGCCCGGAGCAGCGTCGGTATCCCCTTGACCGGCGAGTCAGCGCTGGCGACGGCGATCAGGCTGCCCGGCACGCGCGGCGCCGCCCGGGGATAGAACAGCCGGGTGTCCACGCCAAGCGGAATGACCCTGATGTTCTCCGGCGCCACCTTGAAGTCGCGGAGGATGTCGTCGCGGGACGACTCGGAGCCGGTCATGATCGGCCCGACTCGCCGCGCGACGCGGGCCTGCATCCGGACGAACGAGTACCAGCGCCGCTTGGTGACCCTGGAGAACCCCCTGGCCTGCGCGAGCTCGATCCGGCGGTCGACGCTGATCGGATGGTGGATGCTGGTAACCAGCGGCAGGCCGAGGCGGGGGATCCCGAGCATGCCGTAGGCCAGCACCTGGTTGTCGTGCACGATGTCGAAATCAGCGCGCCGGGCGCGCAGCGTGCGCAGTGCCCTGATGCTGAAGGTGAGCGGCTCGGGGAAGGCGGCGGTCCACATCATGCCGACTTCGAGCAGGTCGACCCAGTCCCTGATCTCGCTGGGCCGCGGCGTGCGGAACGGGTCCTCGTCGCGGTACAGGTCCAGGCTCGGCAGCGTCAGCAGCTGCGGTCCTGGCTCGAGCTCCGGATACGGCTGGCCCGAGTAGACCTCGACATGGTGCCCGAGTGCCGCCAGCTCGCGGGAGACGTGTCGCAGGTAGATGCCCTGGCCGCCGCAATGCGGCTTGCTTCGGTAGGAGAGCAGCGCGACCCTCAGCGGCCGGTCGTCAGTAGGTACCTCGGTCGCTGTGGTCACGCAGGTCTGCCTCCTTGTCGCACGCCGGCCGGGGCGTGCCGGCCGAGGCCGATCCGCTGACCCTGCTGGCAGCGACATTATCACTGGCCACGCGGGCGTCTTTACGCCCCAGAGGGGTCGAGGGGGTCAAGGTCGGTGCAGCAGGTACAAGGCGGTCGGTCAGGGATGTCCCCGCAGCCGCGGGTGCCGATATGCTGCCGCGACGTAGGCCGTATCCCCCGGCGGGGCTCGGCCGGCCACCGAACCTGGGAGGCAGTCCTGTCACGACGAGCGCTGATCACCGGCATCACGGGCCAGGACGGGTCGTATCTGGCCGAGTACCTGACCGCGCAGGGGTACGAAGTCTGGGGCCTGGTCCGCGGCCAGCAGAATCCCCGGGTACGCCAGCTCAGGCAGCTGCTCGGCGAGGTCAGGCTGATCCGCGGTGACCTGCTCGACCAGGGCAGCTTGATCTCCGCGATGGAACGGGTGCAGCCCGACGAGGTGTACAACCTCGCGGCCATCTCGTACGTGCCGATGTCCTGGCAGCAGGCCGAGCTAACCGGCGAGGTGACGGGTCTCGGCGTGCTGCGGGTACTGGAGGCGATCAGGGTCTGCAGCGGCATCAGCGCGTCCCGCAGCCCGGGCCGGGGCCAGATCAGGTTCTACCAGGCCTCCTCGTCCGAGATGTTCGGCATGGTCAGGGAATCGCCACAGACTGAGCAGACCCCGTTCCACCCGCGCAGCCCGTACGGCGTGGCCAAGGCCTACGGTCACTTCCTGACCCAGAACTACCGGGAGTCGTACGGGATGTTCGCGGTCTCCGGCATCCTGTTCAACCACGAATCACCGCGCCGCGGCGCCGAGTTCGTGACCCGAAAGATCTCGCTGGGTGTCGCCAAGGTCAAACTCGGATACGAGCGGCAAATAAGGCTCGGCAACCTGTCGGCCCGCCGGGACTGGGGTTTCGCCGGCGACTACGTCCGGGCCATGCACCTGATGCTCGGCCAGGACGAGCCGGTCGATTACGTGATCGGGACCGGCGTCACGCATTCGGTGGAGGACCTGCTCGAGCAGGCATTCAAGGTCGCTGGGCTGGACTGGCGCGACCATGTGGTCACCGACACTGCCTTCATCAGGCCCGCTGAGGTGGACAAGCTCTGCGCCGACCCGTCCGTGGCGCGGGAGCGGCTGGGCTGGGAGCCGAAGATCACCTTCGAGGAACTGGTCGGCATGATGATCGAGGCCGACCTGGAGCTGCTGTCCTCCGGCGGTCATGCCGAGGACTCGTTCGGCGACGCCTGGTAGTCCGGTTGCCGGCGTCTGCCTGGCGCCTGCGGGGCGGGGAGACTAGCCCACTGCGGCGTGGAAGGCCTTGCCGATCGCGTACGTCAGGCCGGCCGCCACCGCGGCCAGCAGCAGCTGGCGTACCGCCCCGCGCAGGAACGGGCGGTCGGTGATCCTGGCCACCATGCCGCCGCCGATGAACGCGGCTACGCCGGCGATCAGTAGCGCCGCCGCCAGCGAGTTGAAGCCGAACAGGTACGGCAGCAGCGGGATCAGCGCGCCGATCGCGAACGTGATGAGCGAGGCGCCGGCCGCGACATAGGGCGACGGCAGCTCATGGTGGTCGACCCCGAGCTCCTCCTGCACGTGCATGCGCAGGGCCTCCTCCGGGCGGCGTCCTACCTGCCTGGCGACCTGGATGGCAAGGTCGGCGTCCACGCCCCGATGCCGGAGTACGGCCGCCAGCTCGCGGGCCTCGGCGTCAGGATTGTTCTCCAGCTCGGACTTCTCCTTGGAGACCTCGGCCGCGATGAGCTCGTTCTGCGAGGACACCGACACGAACTCGCCCGTTGCCATCGAGAAGGCACCAGCGGCCAGGCCCGCGAGGCCAGTCAGGAGGATCGCGTTCCGGCTGACGCCGCCGCCGCCAACGCCGGAGATCAGGGACACATTGGTGACCAGGCCGTCCATCGCGCCGAAGACCGCTGGCCGCAGCCAGCCGCCGGACACATCGCGATGATGGTGCCCGTGCGCCTCGCCCTTGCGTGGCTGACCGCCGCCTCCACTGCGCCGCTGGGCTGCCACCCGAGCGGCGGGCTGGCCGGACGGGTTCGCGGCCGGCTGGTCCTGCGGCTCCGAGACCTCCGCAGCCTGAACGCGCTGAACGTCCGGAGCTGCCGGGTCCTGCTGGTCCTCCGCGGATGCCATCGTTACCTGCCTGTCAGCTGCCGCGCGCCCTAAGGCCGCCCATGCGCGCGTGTCGGCTCGGTCACCGGAACTACCAGCATATTCGGACACCACACATCCATGGCGCCGCGGCCGCAGGGCCAGGCTGCTCGCCGGGCCAGGCTGCTCGCCGGGCCCGCCTCCGGCCCGTCCGGCCCGCCGGGCCGCGCCGCTTGCCCATCCGGCTCGTCCGGCCGCAGAACCTGTCCGCCAGGCGCGGAATCCACCGGCCTGGCGGCGAACCCAAGATCAACTCGACATATCATTATTTTGAGTCGCTCGAACTTCGCAAAAGGTCGATAATCGGGCTGCGAAAAGGCGCGAAATAATGATAAGTCGGTGCCGGGACCAGGCTGGTTCGTGCTGGCCAGGTTATTCGCCCGATAGTCCCGGTTTATCGGGGTCGATCGGCCTGGGCGGGGTGCGCTGAGTGTCGGGCTGGCGTGGGCGGGGTGCGCTGGGCGTCGATCGGCGTGAGCGGGGTGCGCTGAGTGTCGGGCTGGCGTGGGCGGGGCGCGCTGGGCGTCGGCTGGCGTGGGCGGGGCGCGCAAACACGGGCCGCACCGGGTGGCGCCGGTGCGGCCTGTGCCTGCGCTGGACGCTAGGACTTGGTCGTGTTGTACAGGAAGATGTGGCCGATGGCCGTGGGGTAGATGCCGGTCACGTTCTTGGCCGAGGCCGACAGGTAGTTGTAGAAGTAGCCGTAGACGATCGGGGTCTGGTCGAGCAGCAGGGTCTCGATCTGGCCGGCGATCTGGCGCTGGCTCTGCAGGTCGGAGGAGGCGACATACTGCGCGACCAGCTTGTCGTACTGAGCGTTGTTGAACCTGGCCGCGTTCCAGGCCCCGGCGCCCGTCTTGGCGTTGATGGTCTCCAGCGGGTTGGTCAGGAACGCGTTCGGCACGCTGCGGTGGCCGTAGTCGACCAGGCTCATCGTGCCGTCCAGCCAGTCGGAGTTCCCGAACGTGGCCTTGCCGTAGTAGACCGACGACGGCTCCACCTTCAGGCTGATGGTGACGCCGATTGCCTTGGCTGACTCCACGATGATCTGGGCGTACTGCGGGATCTCCTGCTGCTGGTTGGCGAGCAGCTGGGTCGAGAAGCCCGATCCGTGGCCAGCCGCCGCCAACAGCGACTTGGCCTCGGAGATGTTCAGGGCCCGCTGGGCGATGCTGGTGTTGGTCGACGGGAAGACCGGCGCGAACGGGCTGTCGTTGCCGAGGTCGGCGTTACCCTTGAACAGCGACTTGACGATCGCGGTCCGGTCCAGCGAGAGCGCGATCGCGCGGCGCACCCGGGGGTCGGTGAACGGCGCCTTGTCATTGCGCATCGACAGCTCGCGGTGGGCGCTCGACTTCAGCTTGACGACGTTGTACTGGCCGTTCAGCAGCTGAGGACTGGTGGACACGGAGAACTGGCCGACCACGTCGATCGAGCCGCCGGTCAGCGCCAGGGTGAGCGGCGTCTCCGTGTCATAGAACGTGAACTCGGTGGCCGCGGGCTTGGCCTTGGGACCCCAGTAGCTATCGTTCCTGACGAACGACGCGCCTTGCTTCTCCGTGTAGCTCTTCAGCTTGAACGGACCGGTGCCGATGAAGCTGCTCTGCCACTTGGCCGGGTCGTAGTTGTTCGGAATGATGATCGTGTTGTAGTTGTCCGACGACACCAGGTAAGGGAAGTTGCCGTTCGGTGCTTCGAGGTGGAACGCAACGGTGTGGTCGTCCACTTTCTGCACGCCCGACGGGACCAGCACTCCAGCCAGCGTGGGGTTGGCCGCCTTGGGGTCGGTCAGCAGCTTGAAGGTGTAGACGACATCGTCGGCGGTCAGCGGCTGGCCGTTGTGGAACTTGACGTTCTGGCGGATCTTGAACGTCCAGACGTCGGACGTGGAATTCGGCGACCAGCTCTCGGCCAGCACGGGCTTGGGCGTCAGCGTCTGAGTCGACAGCACAAGATAC
The DNA here is from genome assembly GCA_017882645.1 of Streptosporangiales bacterium. Taxonomy (GTDB): domain Bacteria; phylum Actinomycetota; class Actinomycetes; order Streptosporangiales; family Streptosporangiaceae; genus Chersky-822. The sequence continues at coordinate 6,793 of JADGPC010000289.1, forward strand.
TCACCGGTCTGGCCCAGCATGTCGAGCCCGCCCTGATCGGCCACGGTCACCGGGTTGATGGCCCCGGTCGGGGTCAGGATGCCCGCCCTGATCGTGGCGTTCGCTCCGCCGGTGCCGCCGCTCCCGCCGCCTGACGGTGCGGGCGAGCTGGAGCAGGCCGCGATGATGCCGCTCAGCACGGGCATCGAAATCCCGACCAGCGCGCCGCGTCTCAGCAGGTCACGGCGGCTGAGCCGGCCGGCGACGAACTCGTCGATGACGTGGTTGGCGATCTCCCCCTGACTCTCGCGCAGATGATCGAGCCGAGAATTATCAACGTTCACGGGTTGCCTCCGTGTGCTCGTCAGCCGACCGTCAGCCGGACAATAGTTTTCCTACCTAATCGGAGTTCTTAAGTCCGCGCAATCTCAATGAGCATTCAGCGCGGCGTTTCCTGTAGCCGCCGCAGTTCCTCCACCGGGATGTGGCAGCTCATCAGGTGACCGGGCTCCACCTCGGCCAGCGGCGGCTCCGTCGTCTCGCAGACACCGGTGCTCAGCTTGCGCGGGCAGCGGGTATGAAAGACGCAGCCCGATGGCGGAGTAGCCGCCGACGGGATCTCGCCCGCCAGCCTGATCCGCTCCCGGCGCTGGCCGTCCAGGCTCGGGACCGCGGACAGCAGCGCCTCGGTGTAGGGGTGATGGGGCCCGGCGAAGACGGTTTCCGCGGGGCCGACTTCCATCAGGCGGCCGAGGTAGAGCACGGCGATCCGGTCGGACAGGTAGCGGACGACGCCGAGGTCGTGGGAGATGAACAGGTACGTCACCTGCTCCTTGGCCTGCAGGTCGGCGAGCAGGTTGAGGATCGCCGCCTGCACGGACACGTCGAGCGCCGACGTCGGCTCGTCGCAGACCACCAGCCGGGGGCCGCCGCCGAACGCCCTGGCGATCGCCACCCGCTGCTTCAGCCCGCCGGAGAGCTGGCCGGGCCGCAGGCTCAGGTGCCGCTGTTCCAGCCGGACCGACCTGACCAGATCGGCCAGGCGCTCGGCCAGGCGGCTGCCGGACAGCCCGGCGAGCCTGGACAGCGGCCGGCTGATCAGGCGCCGGACGCTGTGGCGGCGGTTCAGCGCCGAGTCGGGATTCTGGAACACGATCTGCACGGCCCGGAGCAGCTGCCGCGGCCGGCGGCGCAGGTCGGCGGGGAGCGGCGAGCCGTCGAATTCGAGCACCGAGCCCGGGTCGGGCACCACCAGGCCGAGCAGCGCCCGCGCCAGGGTCGTCTTGCCGCTGCCTGACTCGCCCACCAGGCCGAGCGTCTCGCCGCGCATGATCGTCAGGTCGATGCCCGACAGGGCCTTCAGCTCGGAGCCGGCGTTCTTGTACGTCGTCGACAGCCCGCGGAGCGTGACGATCGGGTCGTCCGCGTTGGGTGGCGCGGGCAGCGAGGCGTCGGCGGGGGTGCTTCTCGGCAGTCCTTCCGCCTCCTCGTGGCGGAAGCACCTGGCCGAATGATCGGGTCCGATCCCGAACGGGGGCGGGGGCGAGGTCCGGCACTCGTCGATGACCAGCGCGCAGCGGTCGGCGTAGATGCAGCCGGTGATGTCCTGTCCGGGGGCAGGCTGGAAGCCGGGGATGGCGTCGAGCCGGCCGTGGTCCTTGCGCTGGCCCCGCCGCGGTATGCAGCGCAGCAGCCCGACCGTGTACGGGTGGCTCGGCTGGTCGAAGACCACGCTGGCCGGGCCTTCCTCCACCAGCTCGCCCGCGTACAGCACGCCGACCCTGTCGCACATCTTGGCGATGACGGCCAGGTTGTGGCTGATGAACAGGACCGACGTGGCCATGTCGGCGCGCAGGCCGGCGACCAGGTCGAGTACCTCGGCCTCCACCGTGGCGTCCAGCGCGGTCGTCGGCTCGTCAAGGATCAGCAGCGAGGGCTCGGCGGCGAGCGCCATGGCGATGATCACCCGCTGGGCCATCCCGCCTGAGAGCTGGTGCGGGTACCGGTTCATGACCTGGCCCGGATCAGGGATCTGCACCTTGCGCAGCATGTCCTCGGCGCGGTCCGTCGAGGTCTGGCGGTCCAGCCCGGCGATCTCGAAGACCTCGGCGATCTGCCGGCCGGCTCTGATCGACGGGTTCAGCGCGCGGCCGGGTTCCTGGTACACCATCGACACGGTCCTGGCCCGCAGCGCACGCAGGGCCGAGCCGGACAGTGCCAGCACGTCGCGGCCCGCGATGCTGACTGACCCGCTGGTGACCAGGCCGTTACGCGGCAGGTACCTGGTCAGCGCGAGCGCGACCGTGGACTTGCCCGACCCCGACTCGCCGACCAGGCCGTACGACTCGCGATTGCCGATCTGGAACGACACGTTCCTGATGGCCGGCCGGTTCTGGCCCCGGACCCGGTAGGTCACGTCCAGGTTCGCGACGTCCAGCGTAGGCTCTGCTGGCCCGGGGGGACGACCCCCCGGAAACCCCCGCGGGGCTGGCTCGGCTGGCTCGGCTGGACGGCCCCGGGGCGCCTTCTGCAATGAGGGCCCACCAGGGCCCGCGGGAACCCCGTGTGGTGACTCCTCGGCCGCCCCCTGATCGGTCACGAGGAGATCACCTGCTCGATCGCGTCGGTGACCAGGTTGAGCGCCATCACCAGGGACGCGATCGCCAGCGCCGCGAACAGGGTCTCCCACCAGTAGCCCGCGCCAAGCAGCACGTAGTTCGCGGCGATGTCGCCGCCCCAGTCCGGGGTGGGCTGCTGGACACCGAAGCCGAGGAACGACAGGGTCGCGACCGCGAAGATCGCGTAACCGAGGCGCACGGTGAACTCGACCACGATCACAGGAAACACGTTCGGCAGGATCTCGGCGAACATGATGTAGCCCGGCCTCTCGCCGAGCAGCCTGGCCGAGGCCAGGTAGTCCTGCTGACCTTCGACCAGCACGGCGGTCCGCACGGTGCGGGCGATCAGCGGGGTGAAGATGAACCCGACGACGACGATGAGGGTCAGCGGGGACGGCCCGACCGCCACGATGAACAAGAACGCGACGATGACCACGGGCAGCGCCAGGACAGCCTCCACGACCCGGCCGACCAGCGTGTCGACGATGCCGCCGAAATAGCCCATCGCGAGCCCGAGCACCGTGCCGAGGACGGTGCCGAGCAGGGTGGCCAGCGGCGCGATCAGCAGGATGTCCCTGGCGCCGACGATGACCCTCGACAGCACGTCCCGCCCGATCGAGTCCACGCCGAAGGGATGCGCACCGGACGGCGGGCTGTTCGTCGCGAGCAGGTCCTGGGCGAGCGGGTCGTGCGGCGCGATCGCCCGGCCGAAGATCGCGCACGCGATCCAGAACAGCAGGATGAGCGCGCCGATCAGGAAGGTTGGCTTGCGCAGCAGCAGCCGCCACGGGGCTGGCGGTGCGGCCAGTCCGTGCGCGACCGGAACCTGCCCGGGAGCCGCACTGACATCCGGTGCCGCGGTCATCCCGACACCCCGACCCGCAGCCGCGGGTTCAGCAGGGTGTAGAGCACGTCGGCGATGAGCGTTGCCACCATGTAGACGATTCCGATGACCAGCACGCCCGCCTCAAGCATCGCGAAGTCCTTGTGGGTGGCCGCGCTCAGGATCAGGCGGCCGATGCCCTGATAGCTGAACAACTGCTCCACGACGACCAGGCCGCCGATGAGGTAACCGGTCTGGGTGGCGATCACCGTGATGGTGGGCAGCAGCGAGTTGCGCAGGATGTGCCGCCGGATGACGACCGACCTGGGCAGTCCCTTCAGGATGGCGGTCCGGGCATAGTCGGACTCCAGCGCCTCGATGGTGCCCGCCCGTGCCATCCGTGCGATGTACCCGAACAGCACGAGCACGAGCGGTATGACCGGCAGGATCAGGTGGTCGAGCTGGCTCGGAGCTGACAGGCCCGACAGGCTCCCCGTGGGGTAAGGGAACACCTTGAGCGCGACCCCGAAGATGATGATGACGACGATGCCGGAGACGAACTCGGGCACCGTCGATGCGGCGAGCCCGCCCAGCGAGATCGTCCGGTCCACGCCCCGGCCGGTGTACAGAGCGGCCAGGACGCCGCCCGCAATGCCGAACGGAATGATGATCACCAGGGCCAGGACGGCGAGCTTCGCCGAGTTCCCGATGGCGGTGACGACGAAGGGCGCGACCGGCGAGCGGTACTCGGATGAGAAACCCATGTTGCCGTGCAGCAGGCCGCCGATCCAGCTGAGGTACTGGGTCACCAGCGGCCGGCCGACGCCGAGCTGATGGTCAAGCTGCCGGACGGCGCTCTGGGAGGCGAACGGCCCGAGCACGGCCCGGCCAGGATCGCCGGGGAGCACCTGGCCGGCGAAGAACACGATGACGCTGAGAATCCAGAGCGTGACGATGGCCAGGCCAATGCGCCTGAGCAGGTAACGAGTCACGCTAGCCTCCCGGCGGCCGCATTCCTCGCTGTGCGCGCCATGTGAATCAAGTCAGCCTAGTTTTGCCGTCATTGCGCTGCAACGAACTTACCCGGATGTCCGAAGTTAGGCATGGCGGGTGGTGGCGGCCTGCCGCTAATCTCTGCTCAGGGGACGCCGGCGCGCGTCGTCGCTGACCGGGGGGACGGCAGTGAAGATCACGGCGATCGACGTCGTGCGGCTCAGACTGCCGCTCGACCCGCCCTTCCTGGCCGCCTGGGACCCGGATCCGCGCACCGCGTTCGATGCCACCCTGGTCCGGGTCCATACCGACGAGGGCATCACCGGCTACGGCTCGGGCGACACGATGGACGGCTTCGGCGGTTACGCCGGGCTGTTCATCGGCAAGGACCCGCTCCTGATCGCCCGGCACGTCCGCACGCTGGAGACGATCGCCTTCCACGCCGGGCGCTACTGGCCGCTCGAGGCGGCCCTGTGGGACATCGCGGGGAAGGCGTTCGGCCAGCCGGTCGCCACGCTGCTCGGCGGCGCGCTCTCCGAGCTGCCGTGCTATGCGTCATTCGGCGAGGCCCGCGGCCCGGCCGAGCGGGCCGAGGCGGTGCTCGCCGCCCGGGAGGCGGGCTTCACGGCGGTCAAGATCCGGATCCCGCGCGACAACCCCGAGGCCGGGCTCGCAGCCGTCCGCGGCGCCCGGGCGGCGGCCGGGCCGGAGCTGGCGATCATGGCCGACCTCAACCAGTGGTGGCGGATGCCGGGCGACATCTCGCCCGCCCTTGACCTGGCCGCCGTGTGCCGGGTCGCCGATGAGCTGCGCGAGCTCGACGTCCTGTGGCTGGAGGAACCGCTGCCCGGCGACGACCTGGCCGGAATGAGGGCGCTGCGGGAGCGGACCGGGATCCGGGTAGCAGGCGGCGAGATGGCCCGCACCCCCGGCGAACTGCTCCGGGCGGTCGAGTCCGGCGCGCTGGACGTGGTACAGCCGGACGCCGTGCTCGCCGTCGGCATCTCGCGGGCCAGGACGGTGGCCGAGGCCGCCCTGCTCGCGGGCCGCTGGTTCACGCCGCATACCTGGACCAACGGGCTCGGCCTGCTGGCCAACCTGCACGTGGCCGCGGGCGTCGGCGGCGGGCCCTACCTGGAGTTCCCCTACGACCCGCCGGGCTGGACCGAGCAGCGCCG